>JANPDZ010000385.1:0-8788 GCA_031431735.1 Acidobacteriota bacterium
GATGTCAGCGATCTTTTCAAACAGGGTCAGAAAAACTTCCTGAAAAACGTCGGCCGCCTGTTCTTCGCTCAAACCGGCGCGGCGCGGAATCGTGATGATCAAACGTTGATAGCGTTCGACGAGCGCGTTCCACGCAGTTTCCTCGCCGCGCCGACACGCCTCGACGAGTTCGGCGTCGCTTTTTTCCAAACTGCGCGCAGAGAAATTTATTTGTTTGATGGCAGCTTTATTCACAAATCAGTATAGTGAGCGGTAGCGAATGCCGTTGCCAATCAAAAATAATGAATGATAATCAGACTCGCTACCGCTCGCTATACTGATTATTTCAGCAATTTTACTAGTGTTCAGTCAAGGTTGAATTGTCGGGGTGATTCTGCGTGTCAGAACCAGGAGCGGTAGCGACTTGGTAAGTTTTACCCGCTCGCTACCGCTCGGGGTTCTGACAAGTTGCCGTCAATTCAACCTTGACTGAACACTAGTTTGCTTCGGAAGCCGCTTTTAATTCCTTGAGTAAATCATTTGGCGTCCAATCGTTGCCGGCGAAGATTTTTGTCACCTTGCCTTCGGGCGAAATAACGGCGGTGCGAAGCGAATGATTGATCTGCGTTTTGTCGTTTTGGTCGGTTTCGTAACGCAAACCGAAAAAGTCGGCAATTGATCTCACTTCCTTGTCGTTGCCGACCGCCAATTGCCAAACGCTAAAATCGGGTTTCGCGTCCTTGCCGAGATAACCTTGACCGTATGAGCGAAGTTTTTCGGGTGTGTCGTTTGCGGGGTCGAACGAAACGCTCAGAAGCCGCAATTTGTTCTTTAGATCCGAATTCATTATCTGCAAAGCCGCGTCCGAAAAATTTGTTGACATCTTGATACAGTATTCGGGCAAAGGGCAACGCGCATAAATAAAGGTGATCGCCCACGCTTTACCGCGAAAATCTTTCGTCGAAAGACGTTTGCCGTCCTGATCGGTCAACGTAAATTCGGGGACTTCTTTGCCGAGTTGGGCGAATCTGTCGTCAACCGGAACAGGCTGATTAGGATTCGGAGCCAAAACAAGCGCGAGATTTTCGAGCCAGAATTCGCCTTTTGCATCATCAACCACCAAATCGGCGTTGCTGATTTCCGTGCCGGGTTTCAAATCTTCCCAAATCCAATCAGCGCGAATCGAAAAATCCATCGTCATTGCCTTCATATAGCCTTTCACTTCGTCGTGTTCGATGGTCGCCTTCTTTTTTGCCTTGTCAACCGCAATGACTTTGCCTTTCAATGTATAACGCTTGACATCGGCCGAAGTAGTTTGCGGCGATTCGGTCTTTTTACAAGCCGTAAAAAGTAAAATTACAGATAAAAATAAAGTTAAGTAGCGCATAAAAATCAATTCTGCCTAAAACCAAAAACAAAGACAAACTGCGAAGAGATTTTAACGATGGGAAAGCGGGCGCAAGCAACCCTTCCAGACCTTAAATTTTTAGTCAGTTGAATAAGAAACCTTCATATTTCTTCAAGACTAAGTTGGAAAAATCAAGTTACAAACAATTTCAGGTCTGGAAGGGTTGCTTGCGCCCGCTTTTTTATCAACAAAGATGCTTAATGATTGATTGAATCTCACCACTAATTGTCAAAAAGCCAATTAAATTTTCTTTGCGTTAAAAACCCTATTTCGCCTTCAAATTTTCGTCGTAAAAAATTTGGTAAACGCGGTAATTCGCCATTACTTTATAAGCGTAATCCTTTGATTGCGAAAAGACGATTTCGGGAACGTAGCGGTCGGGCAAATCCGATTTTGAACGCCCGAGCCACCGCCGGACGTTATCTTCGCCGCCATTGTAGCTTGCCGCAACCGCCGCGTGCTTGTTCGGAAATAGTTTGAAAAGATTCGACAAATATTGCGAACCGAACAGAATCGCCGTCGGCGGATTGTAAAGCTCGTCCTGGCGAAAGTTTTCCTTTTTAAGTTCAACGGCGATCTGGTTGGCGGTCGTCGAGATAAACTGCATCAATCCGCGCGCCGCCGCGTTTGATTTGACATCGGCGCGGTAACGCGATTCCTGACGCATGATCGCTAACACGAAACGCGGATCAACCTCTCGTTCGGGCGCATATTTGACAAGCGAATCGGTGTATGGCGCGGGATAAAGCAGTTCGGCCTGGTCGCGCGGGATCAGTTCGATTTGATAATCCGCCGGGACATTTTTCCAGAGCGGTTCGATAAATGCGACGGCAAAATTTGCCATATCGCCGCGCTTAAACGCCATCGCCAATGTCGAAGCGTCTTCTTTGCTCAAATTAGAAAATGAACTATTCGCGCCGAGCGCAAATGCCAATTCCGGTGCGGCTTCATCGTAAAGTCCGAGAAAAATCAGTTCTTCGACGATAACAAAATGACCTGTCCGCTTTGGTTCGTAAAAATGAGTTTCAGAACGCAGCTCACAGCGGCCATAGAAATTTTTCGTAAAGTTCGGTTCAGGCGCACCTGTTCCGAGAGGCTCAGGCAGATAGCATTGTTTGGCGCGGTCAGCAAACGGAATTGTTTTAATATAGTGATAATCGGGCAAGGTCATGTAAGCCTTTTTGACGATTCCGAGCATCTTAACCCGCGTTTCAATATTCACGGTCAAGCGCAAAACGTCCTGCGCGGCTTTACGCTGTGCTTCGGCGTTGCGCGCTTCGATGTTTTTTGTCAGTTCGGCAATTTTCTGTTTGATGATCGGTTCGGCTTTTTCGTTTCCGGCGAGAAGTTTCAGCCTTTCGGTCGCACGCCAGCCGTAATATTCGCTGCGTCCGTCGGGAATCGAAAGATAAACGTCGATCGCTTCCGTATATCTCTCTAAATTTTCGAGCGCAAAACCTTTCAAAAACACGACCTCAGTTTTATTTGTCCCGGCAGGAACACGGGTTCCGCCCAAATCAGCGAAAGTTTGAAGTTTTTCCGCTTCAGTCAAAGCATTTTGCCAATCGTTTTGGGCAATATGAATTCGCATTTGGGCAAAAAGCGCGATTGCTTCGGGCAATTTTCCGCGAAAGACTTCCTGCGTTTTCGCCGTCCATTTGAGCGCGTCGTTTTCTTCGCCCAAATCGCGTTCGATGTCAACGATATTCAAATAGGCGCGTTCGATATTATCGGCATCCGCGTATTTTTCGATGAATTTTTGATAACGGGTGATTGCTTCCTTTGGTTTGCTAACCCGTGAATAAGCCGAAGCCGCCTGGCTCAAGGCATCTTTGGCAATCGGATGATCGGGAAATTGTTCCTGCACGCGCTCGAACCAATTGATCGCTTCGGCATAATTGGCTTCCTGGGCAAATCCGCGACCGATTTGATAAAGCGCGTCCGTTACATTTGCGCTCTGCGGATAATTTTTGACGATTGCCTGATAATGCAGACGCGCATCAGGAAAATCGCGGTTGAATTGATAGATCATCGCCCGCCGCAAATGCTCAAAGTCGGGCAAATCGGGCGCGGTTTTGCCGTAATTTTCGCCCGTCTCGAGCCGGTCCAAACCTTTCGCGCCGGCGAGCGCAAAATCGTCGGCTTGTCCCGGATTCGGCAGATTATTGACCAATTTAGTAAAAGCCTCACGCGCTTCCGTGAGTTTCCCGCTTTGCAAATACGCTTCGCCGAGAAAAATGAGGTTTTCGCGGTAACGCGGATTTTTTTCGATCGGCGTTTGACTCGTCGCCGCTCGCTGACTGTTGATTGCGATATTCAGATTGTTCAACAACTGAATCGCCGAATCGTAATTTTTGCTTTCAAAAAACGAGCGCGCTTGCCGGATTCTGACCGCGTCGGCTCGCAAACTTTCGGGCGCAAACGTCAGAATCTCCTGTAAAAATGTGCGCTCAAGCAAAAGGTTTCCGCTCGTCCGGGCGATTTGCGCGAGATGCCAAAGCGCGTATTCCTTCAAAATCGAATTGCGATTTACCACCGCCTGATAATTTGCCATTGCCGCCGCAAAATCGCCTTTCTTCTCGGCAAGACGCGCCAGCAGATAGTCGTAATTATTAAGTTCAAAAATCTTTTTATCGGCTTTTTTGAGCGTTTCAAGTTCGCCGATCGCCGTTTGATAATCGCGGTTTTCAAGCGATTGTCGGATTTTCTGATGCGTTTCCGTTTGGGCAAAAAGATTAACGGAAAACAGCGCGAGTGCAAACAATAATAATGCGTTTGAAAGTTTCATCAGACGCATTTTAACTTGATTCGTGTCAGAAACAAAAGTTTTGAGTCCCGCATTGAATGGGGATTACTTTTTTTTGAATTGAATATGTTTTGACTTGAGCGGGCGCAAGCAACCCTTCCCAACCTGTTAATGGTTTTAACTTGACTGATAAACCTTCATCTTTACTCAAGTTGGAGTTGAAAAAGACCGGATAAAACCAATTTCAGGTCGGGAAGGTGTGCTTTGCGCCCGCAATGTTGTCAATTTTCGATATTGAAAAAAAATAATCCCCATACAATGAGAGACTCGAAACAAATTAAGGAATCGGCACGATGCTCGGTTTGACATTGAGCGAAGTAACCGGAATATCGCCCGCCGTTCCGTAATTGTAAACATATGTATTGCCAGAAATAGTTTCTTTGATATACCAAGTGCCGTCGCGGAACACCGCCAGATCGGTCAAACCGTCGCCGGTGTAATCGGCGGGAACGGGCGTGTCAGTCGCGAGACCGAATTGAAACGTATAAACTTCATTGGTCGCGCTGTCTTGAATGAGCCACGTGCCGTTGCGGTAAATGGCAAAATCCGCCTTTTCGTCGCCCGTGTAATCAGCCGGAACGAGCCGATCGTAACCTGCCTGACCGAAAACCGAAGTTTTCCACGATTTATTTGAGCTTTGATAAACATACCAGCGATTTTCGGTTGAGCGGAAAACGGCAAAATCTGTCCGGCCATCGCCGTCGTAATCAGCCGGCACGGGAATGTCGCCGAGTCTTCCCCATTGAAAATATTGGGCGTATATCGGATTGAAGCCGCTCGTCGATTTCAGCACATACCAAACGCCGGTCGCCGGCCGCCAAACGGCGAAATCGGCGTGTCCGTCGCCATCGTAATCGGCCGGAACAAGTTCATCGGAAATATAGCCGACCGGAATAAACTGGATCGTTCCCCAATTGACGGTTTCGATTAACCCGTCACGGGTGCGGAGAACATACCAGGTTCCGGTATCAGCTCGCCAAACGGCAATATCGGTCAAACCGTCGCCGTCGAAATCCGCCGGAACCAGTCGGTCGGTCGCAAGCCCCCAACGCATCGTCGTCGAGGTCTGCGATTCCGAAGAAAACGTATACCAATTTCCCTCTGACGGACGAAAAACGCCTAAATCGGCTTTCGAGTCGTAATCGAAATGCGTCTGCGCGTTGATGTTGACGATGGAAAACGCGGCGAAAAGACTAAAAAGGATAAATGCTTTGGTAAATTTTTGGGTAACTGTTTTCATATTTTGCAAAAAATATTTCGATCAAAAGTTGTCGAAATAAAGAAATGTTTTGTGTTAAACGACTTTCTTTAGCTGACTGAAGAATCAGCCGTCTTTTTAGGGCTTATTCAAAGTCGCCTAAGGCGACAAACATTATAGCCTAGCGAGAATCGCTAGGTTTTGATGTCAGAACGCCCGACGCTGAAAGTGTCGAACAAATCGGCGGTCATTGTTGCTCACTTTCAGCGAGCAATTCTTTGATTGTCACGTTCCTAGCGATTCTCGCTAGGCTATAATGTTTGTCATCTTCGATGACTCAAAGAAAACTTTCTACTTTGAATAAGCCCTACCATCCTTTGCGTTAAAATTTTTGTTTCACTGATTTGAAACTGACAATCAAGGCGAAATTCCGTAAAATTAAGAGTTTATGACAGCAAGAATTTTGAGCGGCAAGGAAATTGCCGAAGCGATCAAGCGCGAAGTTGCGGCAGAAGTTAAAAGTTTGCCTTTTCGCCCGTGTTTGGCGGTCGTGCGTGTCGGCGAAGATGCCGCATCGGCGGTTTATGTCGGAAGCAAGGTCAAAACGAGCGAAGAACTCGGAATGATCTCCGAGCATCATCATCTCGCGGCAGAAACTTCGCACGAAGAGCTTTTGAAATTGGTTAAAGATTTAAATTCACGTGCGGAAGTTGACGGAATTCTCGTCCAATTGCCGTTGCCGAAACAGATTGACGAACGCGAAATTCTCGAAACGATAGATCCCGCAAAGGACGTTGACGGTTTTCATCCGATCAATGTCGGGAAACTCTCGCAAGGTCAAAAATCGCTCGTGCCATGCACACCGGCAGGTGTCATCGAGATCTTGAAACGCTCCGAAATCTGCATTGCGGGCGAACACGCCGTCATCATCGGTCGCAGCAACATCGTCGGCAAACCGATGGCGCAGCTTCTTCTTCAGGAAAATGCGACCGTCACGATCTGTCATTCGCGAACTAAAAACTTAGCGGAAATCGCGTCGCAAGCCGATATTTTAGTTGCCGCAATTGGTCGCGCCGGATTTGTTCGCGCCGAACATATCAAACGAGGCGCAACGGTCATTGATGTCGGCATCAACAATGTTTCAGACACCGAATTTGCCCGTGAATTATTTGACGAAACCGAACTCGAAAAACGTCTCAACACAATCGCCAAGCGTGGTTTTACGCTCGTCGGCGACGTTAACCCGAAAGATGCCAAAGAAAAGGCGGCGAATTTTACGCCCGTTCCCGGCGGCGTTGGACTTCTGACCGTCGCAATGCTCATGAAAAACACAATCGAAGCTGCAAAGATGCGAAGACAGGAAGAAAATTAAACGCAGAGAACGCGGAGAGCGCAGAGAAAGGTAAAATAAATATCTCTGCGTTCTCTGCGCCCTCTGCGTTAAAAAACAGAAATATGGAATTTGAAGAATATCAAGCGGAAGCAAAGCAGACGGCTTTGTATCCGAATCGTTTAAAAAACCTCGAATACCCGACGCTCGGACTTGCGGGCGAAGCGGGCGAAGTCGCCAACATCGTCAAAAAGATCCAACGCGATCACGGCGGCGTGATAACGGACGAAATCCGCGCCAAACTGAAAGACGAACTCGGCGACGTTCTCTGGTATATCTCCGCCTGCGCCGATGAATTAGGCTTAACGCTGACAGAAATCGCCGAATTTAACGTCGAGAAATTAGCTAAACGTCATCATCGCGTAATCGGTCAGTAAAAAGTTAAGAAAAAGAATTTTGCCCGCGAAATACGCGAAATGGCGCGAAAAAAAGAAATTAAATTAAGTTTATTTTCAATTTTCTTTTGTTTTTTGGCGTATTTCGCGGGCAAAAAAATAGTTTGACCGTGAACTTATTGCTGTAACTTTTTATTGGGGCATTACATCATCGCAAAACTTAAAGTTGATATAAAACCAAGAAAAACGTAAAGTATGTGAAAAATCTCATAAAACAGAGGAAACACAAATGGCAAATTGGCGCGAAAATCTCGAAAGACTTCGCAGTTGGATTGATGGTGAACAACAATCCGATATTTCTGAAAATGTCGTCAAAGCTCACGAAAACAAATCTGAATCGGAATTGTTTTTGCAAAAGCTCTTAAATTCGATTGAGGAATTGCTCAGACAAGAAATTATCCGCATTCCGAATACCAACAAAGTCTATGTCCCGGAAAAGTTTCTCGTTTTTTTGAGTGCGGAAACCGATAAAACTTTGCGCGATGATAAACGAAAGTTTTTTGAGCAAAGTCTGAGTGCTTTGATACTCGAAAGGGCAAAGGAAATGTCAGGCGGGCTTGAACTTACGTCTAAAAAGCCAAGCGTTGCAATTCTTATCAACGCCGTTTTGGAAGATGACGAAATAGAAGTAAAAGTCAGCTCCGACAACGAAACAACCAAGTCAAAGACGATTCAGTTTGTCCAAAGTTCTGCAAAAATCAAAGCCGACAGCACGATTGACGATGACGGCACGATTGATGATTTTGATACTTTCGTCGGTATCCTGTTCCGCGTCGAGATTTGGCAAACAGGCAAAAAGTTAAATGAAATTCCGATAATGCTGCGTAAAAACACCATCGGACGCGACGACGCAGAGAAAATTGCAAACCTTCGTCTGCCGACGGAAAACCGCAAAATCAGCCGCACTCACGCGGAAATCAATTTGGCAGAAAACGGCGAAATTTGGGTGACGGCACTTCACAAAAACCCGACAATTGTTTCAGGTCAAGCCATCAGAAACGGCGAAAAAGCCAAACTCGGCACAGACGGCGAGATTCAGATTTATGATTTTGTGCTAAAAATCAAATAGAACTTTTTCAAAGTCATTTTTAACGCAAGGCGCAAAGACGCAAAGGTTTTTAGGGTAAAAAGCAGAGATAAGTAGAGCAATTTTTAAATTTTCTGATGTTCTGAGTTCACGCTTCAGCGTGTGCCCGCCAGCGAAGCGCGGCGGGCAATCAAACTAAAGTTTGGACTCTGAACGAAGACAAAAACACCAAAAAATTTAAAAAACAGGGTATTTAGAAAACATTTATTTTCCTTCGCGTCTTCGCGCCTTTGCGTCTTTGCGTTAAAATCTTCTCTTTGATGCGGAGTAAAATATGCTGAAAAGCGGCGACCAAATCGGACAATTTACCTTGCTCAACCAAGTTGGTTCGGGCGGATTCGGCGACGTTTGGAAGGCGGAAAAGCGGACGGCGTTGGACGTCAACTATTTCGCCTTGAAGTTTTTTCGCCCGAAGGATGACCGCATTGATTACGATAAAATCGCCAAAGAACTCGGCGTTTGGAAACAACTGAAAGGTTTGCCGCACATCATTTCGGTGATCGAATTAGACCGTTTTGACGATTA
>JANPDZ010000386.1:0-3292 GCA_031431735.1 Acidobacteriota bacterium
GCTTTGAAAATAGTTTGCGGAAGTGCTTGCGAGACTGTTTCAATTCATCAGGATTCGGGGCTGGGCAAAGTCGGGGCGATCATTTGCTGTATCCCGTTTGTTTCTTTGCCGAATGAAGTCGGCGAAAAGATCCTTTTGCAAGTTGATAAATTCATGCAGAAAGGCAACTGCACATTTCGCACATTCCAATACGCGCACGGCTACTATATGCCATCGGCAATCAAACTCCGCGAATTTATGCGCAACCGCTACGGCATATCAAAACGAAGCGCACTCGTCGTCAAAAATGTTCCGCCCGCCTACACGCTGACCTGGAAAAGTTAAATATAGATACGGTTTTAGATTAAATTCACAATCTTGAAACTTTTCCCTGCGGTTTGCCGTCTATACAAGCAAATCTTTTCAGACAGATTCAAACCAATATTTTCAGGAGAAATCAGTTAAATGTTACGACGCAAATTATTAAGCGCATTTTTGCTTTGCGCGATCTTGGTTCCGACGGCAGCTTTTGCGCAATCAGGCGCAATCTATCAGGCACCGAAAGAAACAATTGATAAAATTAAAGAAGAAGGAATGAAAAATTCGCAGGTTATGCAAACTTTGAGCTACCTGACGAATGTCATCGGCGCACGCCTCACGGCTTCGCCGAATATGAAACGTGCCAACGAATGGACACGCGACACGATGGCGAAATGGGGAATGCAAAACGCCAAGCTCGAAGCGTGGGGACCGTTCGGACGCGGTTGGGAATTGAAACGCTTTTCGGCTCAGGTCAACTCGCCTTACGCTTTTCCGATCATCGCTTACCCGAAAGCGTGGTCGCCGGGTATCAGCATCGTTGCTCCGCAACCGGTGATGAATCCAAAGGACAAAAAGAAGAAAATGACGATGCCGATGGTTGCACCATCAACGGTTTTGACGGCTGATGTTGTTTATATGGATGCCAAAACGCCCGCCGATTTAGACAAATACAAAGGTCAACTCAAAGGCAAGATCGTTTTGATGTCGGATGTCCGCGAAGTCAAAGCGGATTTTGAAGGATACGGCGAACGTCTGACCGACAAACAACTGCTCGAGATGGCAAATTCGCCCGACCCGGCGAGCGTTCAGCGTCCGGGCGGCGGACAACCGAATCAGAATCAGATGCAGGCGCGTCTGCAAAGATTTGTGGACGGTTTGAAACGGGCGAAATTCGTGATTGACGAAGGCGCGGCAGTCGTTGTTGACAACAGTTTCAACGGCACCGGCGGAACGGTTTTTGTTCAGCAAGCCTCGGTCGCGGCCGATATTCCAGAAAATCCGCTTGATCTGTTCACGCAAAAACGTCTGCAGCCGTGGGACAAAGAAGCCGAATCGAAAATGATTCCGCAAGTGACGGTCGCGACCGAAGATTACAATCGGCTGGTGCGAATGGTGCAGGCCGGCGAAAAAGTTCAGATGACGGTTGATCTGGCGGTTCAATATCACGACGAAGATACGATGGGTTATAACACGGTTGCCGAAATTCCGGGTACCGATCCGGCACTCAAAGAAGAGATCGTGATGCTCGGCGGACATATGGATTCGTGGCATTCCGGCACGGGCGCAACTGACAACGCCGCAGGCGTGGCGGTCGCAATGGAAGCCGCACGAATCATTCAAACTCTCGGCTTAAAACCGCGCCGTACGATTCGCGTCGGGCTCTGGTCGGGCGAAGAACAAGGTCTCTTTGGTTCGTCAAACTACGTCAAACAACATTTCGGCGAGATGAAAGGCGGCGGCAATATCTTCGGAATTCCGCAACCGAATCAGCCAAAACCCGAATTGATCAAAGGCGCGGATTACGACAAATTATCGGCGTATTACAATCTCGACAACGGCACGGGCAAGATTCGCGGCGTTTATATGCAGGGCAATGCGGCGGTCGCGCCGATTTTCCGCACGTGGCTTGCTCCTTTCGGCGAAATGGGCGCGTCAACTCTGACGATGCAGAACACCGGCGGCACCGATCATTTATCGTATGACCGCATCGGGCTTCCCGGCTTTCAATTCATACAGGACGAGATCGAATACGACACGCGAACACACCACTCGAATCAGGACGTTTTCGACCGCATTCAAGCCGACGATATGAAACAAGCGGCAACCATTATGGCTGCGTTCGTCTATCAAACCGCAATGATGGACGAAAAAATGCCGCGCAAACCGATGCGCTAAAGAAGGCAAAAGGTAAAAGTAAAAAGGCAAAAGCCCGATCAACTTTCGGACTTTTGCCTTTTATTTTGTCCGGGTTTTAAGTTCATTCCCGAAAAGCGATTTACTGAAATCAAGCAAGATCGAAGCGGTCAAGATTCATCACCTTGGTCCACGCCGCCACAAAGTCCTGCACGAACTTCTCTTGCGAGTCGTCACATCCGTAAACTTCAGCTAAGGCTCGAAGATCTGAGTTCGAACCAAAGATGAGATCGGCGCGGGTGCCGGTCCACCTGAGTTCGCCAGTCGCACGATCATGACCTTCAAACACGTCTCCGGACTCAGAGACAGCCTTCCACGTCGTGCCAAAATCAAGCAGGTTGACGAAGAAATCGTTGGTCAGCGTTCCCGGTCTTTCGGTAAAGACACCATGTTTTGACTGATCGAAGTTCGTGTTCAGAACACGCAAACCGCCGACAAGAACCGTCAATTCAGGCGCGGTCAGTGTCAACAGTTGCGCTTTGTCAACCAGCATTTCCTCTGCCGAGGCAGCATAGTGGCTCTTCTTGTAGTTGCGGAAACCGTCTGCCGCCGGTTCGAGAAACGCAAATGAACTCACTTCGGTTTGATCTTCCGATGCATCGGCGCGTCCCGGCGTAAAGGCCACCGTCACATTATGACCGGCATCCTTAGCGGCCTTCTCGATGGCGGCGCATCCGCCAAGAACGATCAGGTCAGCGAGCGAAACCTGCTTACCGCCGGACTGAGCATCGTTGAACTCTTTTTGGATGCCCGCAAGATTCTCCAACACTGTCGCCAGTTGATTCGGATTGTTAACTTCCCAGTCCTTCTGCGGCGCAAAGCGAATTCGTGCACCATTCGCGCCGCCGCGTTTATCAGAACCGCGGAACGTTGAGGCTGATGCCCAGGCAGTAGATACCAGTTGGGACACGGACGATCCTGAATCAAGTATCTTACCCTTGAGCGCGGCGATGTCCGACGCGTCAATTAGTTCGTGCGTCACGGCCGGGACAGGGTCTTGCCAGATCAGATCTTCCGCAGGCACTTCCGATCCGAGATAAAGCGATTTTGGCCCCATATCACGGTGCGTCAGCTTGAA
>JANPDZ010000387.1:0-2889 GCA_031431735.1 Acidobacteriota bacterium
CCGCCGTCAGGACGCGCACTTTGATACCATTGACAAAAACGGTCGGCGTTGCTGTTATACGGTAACTTTTGCCGTCTGCCATATCTTTGCGAACGGCTTCGGCATTTTTTGCGCTCTGCAAGTCTAACTCAAATTGTTGCGGATTCAAACCCAGTTCGACGGCGTATTTCTTAAGTGATGTCAAATCGAGCGCGTCCTGATTGCGGTATAAAACTTCGGTGTATTCAAAAAATTTTCCTTGCGATTTTGCCGCGTTTGCGGCGATGGCTGCCTGAAAAGCGTTTTCGTGAATCGTCACGAGCGGAAAATTACGGACAATGAAGCGAATTTTATCGGAAGGATATTCTGCCAAAATTTTTTGCAAAACAGGGTGCGTCGCC
This sequence comes from Acidobacteriota bacterium, assembly GCA_031431735.1. Taxonomy (GTDB): domain Bacteria; phylum Acidobacteriota; class Blastocatellia; order Pyrinomonadales; family Pyrinomonadaceae; genus JAFDVJ01. The sequence continues at coordinate 381 of JANPDZ010000387.1, forward strand.
GAGCACGCCGAGCATTGAAAATCTGAAAACATCACGATTGTGACGGGCGCGGCTGCGTTCCCTCTGAAAGGCGCATTTTCGGTCGAAATATTCTGGACAATCGGGACAGGTTCCTTTAAAAGGATCTGTGTTTTGTATTTTGCCGAAAGCCTGCGTCGCAGATTTGTTTCAAGCTGCTGTTGTTCATCTTTGGTATAATCGCGCATTTTATCGGTAATTTCCCGCGCAATTAAATCGTTCGTTTCAATGTTAAGCGATTTGGCTTCGGCTGCCACGAGCGCGTTATAAATCAATTCGTTGAGCGCGAATTTTACCGCGTCAAAGACCTTTGCTTTTGTTTCGAAAAGCTCGATTTTGTTTTTTGTTTCAAAATCCTGTACTGAAATCGTTTTCGTTCCGACGGTTGCCAAAACGTCGATCGGCCTCAAATTCAGCGCGTTGACATCTTTGCCGGGCGTGACTTTGTATTTTGTTTTCAGCGCACTAAGAAAATCCAGCAACGCTTTTTGTTCAGGTTCTTGACGCAAAAAAGCGACGATTTGCGGACGCACTTCCGCAAGGTTTTTATCGCCGATCGCCTCGCGATTCCCGTCGTAAACTGCCTGAATGTCTTTGTCTGACGGCGCGGGAACTTTTGCCTTGATTTGCACAACGAGTTGTTCAAACGTCAAACCTTTGGTTTTCGCTTCCGTTTCAAAAAGTGTTTCGGCGATTAACTGTTCGAGCAATGATTTGCGTGTATCGGCGACCGTTTTCGAGAGATTTGTGTAAGCTTCGGAAATTTCGGCCGGCAAATCTTTGACCGTGAACTTTTGCCCGTTCGACGTTGCCAAAACCTGGTCAGGCATTTGCGCGAAGATCGAGAACGAAAAAATAATAAAACAAAAACAGGTTACGATAATTTTCATAGAAATCTTTGTGGTTTATGCGCCTTTTACGGCAATTTCATCTTCAAATCGTATCAAATCTCGCGGAACTCTGACGGCTTCCGCGTCTGTTGGTTTGCCAAAAATCTGCGGATTAAAGATCTTTGCCAGAATCTCAACGCCGTCAATGACACGCGGCGCAGGACGCGAAAAATAAGAACTGGCATCCAAAGCCCAGACTTCGCCATTCACAATTGCCGGAAGTGCGCGCCAGTTTGACGGAAAAATAGTATTTTCCATTTGCCGCAAAATATCCGCAGTGTAATAACCGCACGGAATTAGCACGATAACATCAGGCTTTGATTCGTAAATCTCGTCATAAGTTGTCGTCAGGCTTCTTTCGCCTCTTTCGCCCAAAAGACAAATTCCGCCGGCGCTTGTCACCTGTTCGGGCACCCAATGTCCGGGCGCAAACGGCGGTTCAAGCCATTCGAGCATAAAAACCTTTGATTGGGGATTGGGGATTGGGGATTGCGGAATGCTTTCCGCGATTCGCTGACGAATGTTGTCAAGGCGCTTTTGCAAACCCGTGACAACTGCTTCGGCTCTTTCGGAAACTCCGCAAAGTTCGCCGACGAGCCTTATATTATCAAAAATATCGGCGATCGTATTCGGTTCGAGCGACACAACGCGGGCCTCAGCGACATACATCCGCGCCGCTTTTTCGACCGTTTTATAAGAAACGGCGCAGACATCGCAAAGCTCCTGCGTGATTATCAGATCAGGATCGAGTTCTTGCAAGAGTTTTTCGTTCAAATCATAAATCGAACCGTGTCCGTCGAGCTGCGAACGCACCGCGTGGTCAATTTCCTTGCTCGACATTGTTTCATGCGAAATACGGCTCGCCGTCAGCGGAGGTTTGTCTGTAATTGAAGCAGGGAAATCACATTCGTGCGTGATACCGATTAGATTTTCTTCCAAACCGAGCGCGCACACGATTTCCGTCGCCGATGGTAAAAGCGAAACTATTTTCATAAACATCTAAATTTACCGCAAATTCGAGTCAAGAGTCGAGAGTCGAGAGTCAAGAGTCAAAGATTTTCTCGACTCCCGGCTCTCGACTCTCGACTTTCTTTGATAAAATTGTTGATGAGGTTTAAGAAAATGTCTGAAATACGATTTACTGGAACGGTTGACCATTTGGCGGTCAAAACTTTAGATCTGACGAGATCCGTCGAAGAATATAAACGTTTGGGCTTTACGGTCGAAACGGTTTTTGAAGATTGGGCGATGATGCGCGATGCCAAAGGTTTCGGAATCGCGCTGCTGCCGCCCGAATCAAAACATCCGCCGCATATCGGCTTAAAGGTCGAAACAATGGAAGAATTACAACAAGCGGCACAAAAAGAAGGCCGCCCGATCAAACCGCACCGCGACGGCACGTCTTCGTTTTATACAAAGGGAATTGACGGAAACATCGTTGAGCTAATTTATTATCCCGAAAACTAATAGTTGGCAGTAGGCAGTAGCAGTTGGCAGTAAGAAAAGATTTTGACTGCCAACTGCTACTGCCTACTGCCAACCACTTTTATGAAACTTTTACGCGAGTTTTATCTGCGCGACGACACGCTGCAAATCGCGCA
>JANPDZ010000388.1:0-7279 GCA_031431735.1 Acidobacteriota bacterium
CTCTGGTTTCTTCGTCGTCAATCCGCAATCGCCACAAAAGAGCCGCGCCGGAAGTGCTTTCGATAAACGAATCAAACCCGAAACCGACCAATGACGGACTGCCCGCGATAATTCCCGCGCCAACGGCAACCGCGCCTTCCACCAAATTCCAGCCAATCGTAAAATATTCGAGCAATATGCCGCGTTTAATCAGTTCGGCGCGATTTTGACTACTTATCTCGCGCCCTTTGTTCAAGGGTTGAATTTTTACTATTTCTCTCATACAACTCCAAAATTCACCTTTTCAATTCTTCTTCAATTAAAGACCTTAAATCCGCTTCGCCGAATCTCGCCAGCTGTCTGCCGTTGACGAAAAACGACGGCGTTTGGCGCACGCCCAAGGTTTGCCCGTCCTTCAGATCGCGTTGGAGTTTGGCGGCATACCGATTTTCGGCGAATGCGGCATCCATTTTTTTCGTATCAAGTCCCAATTCTATTGCATATTTTTTGAAAAGCGCGTTGATGTCGGCCGGGGCGCTCTGTTGCGGTCCGTGTTTCGTTCCCCATTCGGGTTGTTTTTGAAAAAGCAACTCCTGCGCCTGCCAGTATTTTCCCTGTTCTCCGGCGGCTTCCGTAAAAGTCGCGGCGGAGAGCGAATTCGGGTGAAGCGGCATATAGCGAACGATCAAGCGAATTTTGCCGTCGTAATCTTTCATAATCTTTTTAACGACCGGACTAAAAGCCGCGCAGGATTCGCATTCCGGGTCTAAAAATTCAACGAGAGTAACGGGCGCATCCGCCGCGCCCAGCGTCGGGCTATCGGAGCGCACCAGCGTTTCGGTATTGACCGACGTTTTATTTGTATTTGTGTTCGTTGTAACCCGTTCGTTTTGAACCGAGCTTCGATAATAATTTGCGCCGATAATTGCGGCAATGACGACGACAATTGCAATCGCGCCTAATATTTTGACTTCTTTTTTCATAAAATTATTTTTCCTTTTGTTTATAAAACATAAAGCATAAAACTAGACTGACAAAAGTTCCCAGCCCCATCAACGGAATCGTGATGAATCCGAGCCACTCAATTTGAACGGCGTTGCACGGTGTGCCTTCCGTGCAAGGCGTGATGCTTTCGGGAATGATGCCGTAATAAAGCAGATTGTGGTAAATCGAAATTGCCAGCCCGGCGAGACAAAGCGGCAAAGCGTAGCTTTTCATTCGACCGTCGCGCGAAATGATGCCGATGCCGATTATCAAAACGAGCGGATACATCGCAATGCGCTGATACCAGCATAAAACGCACGGCGGTAAATTCATCACTTCGCTGAAGAAAAGACTGCCGACTGTCGCAATTAAAGCAATAATCCACGCCAGAAACGGCAAAGCGTCGTTCAGATTTCTTTTCTGCAAGTCATTAATTTGTTCCGATTTTTCCATTTTATTCTTCCTGATTTTTTACAGATGCGTTTCGTGCGTGGCAAAATCTCCGCGTTCGGTTTGCACAGTAACGTGCGAGATTTTGAATTCTTCCGTGCAATGCTCATGAACACGCGCCAAAACATCATCGTGTTCTGCTCCATCCTTCAAAACTGCGTGAACACTCATCGCATTAACGCCCGAAGTCAAAGTCCAGACGTGAAGATCGTGAATTTCGGCAACGCCTTCGATTTTCATCAGACTTTCACGCAAATGCGCCAAATTAACATCAGACGGCGTGCCTTCCAAAAGAACGCCAACGGCATCTTTCAATAAAGCCCAAGTACGCGGCAAAATAAACAAACCAATTCCGGCGGAAATTATCGGGTCGGCGTAATACCAACCCGTTGTCAACATAATTATTCCGGCGATAATCACGCCGATTGAGGTCAACATATCGGACAAAACTTCAAAATACGCGCCTTTCATATTAAGGCTTTCCTTTGAACCGGCGCGAAGAATATACATTCCGATAATGTTTATGACCAACCCGATTGCCGCCACGCCGAGCATTGTCCCGCTTTGGACTTCCGGCGGATTTTTGAAACGCTCGTAGGCTTCATACAAAATATAAAGCGAAATCAAAATCAATACAACGGCGTTGGTTAAAGCCGCGAGAATTTCGACACGATAATAGCCGTAAGTGCGTTCGGGCGAAGCAGGTTTTTCGGCAAACCAAATCGCCAGCAGTGCCAGTCCGACTCCGGCAACGTCCGTCAACATATGTCCCGCGTCCGCGAGTAATGCTAAACTTCCCGTCCAAAATCCGCCGATAATTTCGACAATCAGATAAAAAGAAGTCAGCCCGAAAACAATCGCTAAACTCTTTTTATTGCGTCCCGCCGCGCTTTGAATATGACCGTGCAAATCTCCCATTATTTCACCTTGAAAGTTTTCTGAACTTTTTGCTTATTTGCCTTACTTCTTTTCTTCTTCAGTCGATATTTCATTCTTTTTATTTCTCCGATCAGCCAATTTGTCCAAAAAAATCATTATTTTAGTCATACTCAAAACCAGCGCAATGAAGAAAAAAATCGAGATGATAATGAAAAACCAAAGATTGTCGTAATTCACAGGTTCGTGCATGACAAACTCACCTCTTCCTTCCGTAATTTAAATTAGAACGGCATTTTCAACAGACGTAACCAAAATTATTCCGTCGCCTTTTTTCCCTGTATGTGCCGCCGCACGGATTGCCGCGACGATTTGCTCAACTAAATCATCGTTGCAGGCAATTTCGATGCGCTTTTTCTCTTTGAACGGATTGAGCGCATCATAGGTTGTTGTGCGTAATCTTTGCCCGAAACCCTCGGCTTCCGAAACGGTAATACCGGGAAAGTTTTCGATTTCTTCGAGCGCAACGATGATTTTATCGAGCGTAAATGGTCGCACGATGGCGATTACAAGTTTCATATTTTCTAAACCTCACAACAATCTTTACCGTCTTGTTGCGGCGGACACATAACATTTCCATAACTGCAAAAAACACAACAATCGTCTTTTCTCGGTTTCAAAAGTGTCGCACATTTTTCGCACTGATAGAAAAACAGACAAGCGTCAGTCGGCATTTCTTCCTCCTTTTGAAATTCACATTTTGGACAAGTGATGACAGAAATCAGTTGCATTGTTGACCTCCTTCTGTTCGACAATTTCCACATCTTCTCGCATAAACTGCATTCAAAATAACCGTGATAATTAATCCAATTATTCCGCCGTAAATCAGCACCGAATTAAGTGAAGTGTTGATTGAATAGGTAATTAAGCCTGCACTCAAAACGCCTAAAATTACAGGCACGATATTTCTATGGTAACGATAAGCCCAAAATGTTCCCGCCACAGATAAAACAACTGCAACCTGCATCACATAAAACATTTCAGATTCATACTGTGCCAAAAAACTAATGCCGATTGTTGAACCGACTGTTGCAAATAATGGCAAACAGCAGGACATTCCAAACGCGGCAATGATTGTTCCGATAGAACCTAATTTATCGATAATATTCATTTATCTTTCCTCCGAAAATTCTCCTTCCACATCCTTTTCAAACCAAGCGTAAAGCGTCGGTAAGATAAGCAGAGTCAAAAGCGTGGAAGTTATCAAACCGCCAATCACGACCGTTGCTAAAGGTCTTTGAACTTCCGCGCCCGCGCTTGTTGCCAAAGCCATCGGGATAAAGCCCAAACTTGCGACAAGTGCGGTCATCAAAACGGGACGTAACCTCGTCATCGCGCCTTCATTGACGGCATCAAGCACGGATTTTCCTTCTTCGCGGAGATGATTGATAAAGCTGACCATTACCACGCCGTTCAGGACAGCAACGCCAAACAGCGCGATAAAGCCGACTCCGGCGGAAATCGAAAACGGCATTCCGCGAAGAGCAAGCGCAAAAATTCCGCCGACAATCGCAAACGGGATTCCCGTGTAAATCATCAATGCCTGTTTTGCCGAACCGAACGTCGAAAACAGCATCACGAAAATCAGAAACAGCGCGATGGGAACGACAATTAAAAGCCGTGCCGTCGCCCGTTCGAGATTCTCGAAAGTTCCGCCCCACGTCAGGTAATAGCCGGGCGGCAAATTCACTTCCTTTTCAATTTTTGCCCGCGCTTCCTCGACGAAACTCGCAATGTCGCGGTCGCGGACGTTGGTTGAAACGACGATTCGGCGGCGTGTCGCTTCGCGCGAAATCTGCGCCGCGCCTTCGACCAAGGATATATCCGCTACCTGAGTAAGCGGCACACGCTGTCCGGTCGGCGAAGTGATTGTCAAACCGCGCACCGATTCGACTGTTTTGCTGGCGTTTTCGTTGAGCCGCAAGACTATATCGAAACGCTGTTCGCCCTCGAAAACTTCGCCCGCTTTTTTGCCCGCGAAAATTGCTTCAACCAGTTCGTTGACATCTTCGACGTTCAACCCATAACGCGCAATTGCGGCACGGTCGGGTTTAATTTGGAGCTGCGGCAGTCCGGTCGTGACTTCGGCTTTGGTTTCTTCCGCGCCTTGGATTTTTGCCAGCACGCGCTCAATTTCTTCGCCTTTATCAGCTAAAACTTGCAGGTCGTCGCCGAATAGTTTGACAGCGACATCACCGCGTGTTCCGGCAATCAGTTCGTTGACACGCATTTCAATCGGCTGCATAAACCCGAACGAAGCCGCGCCCGGCACTTCTTTTTCAACCTTTTTCGACATCGCCTCGATTAGTTCTTCCTTTGATAATCCTGATTTCCACTCGTCTATCGGATGAAGCATCACGAAAACATCGCATTGATTGAGACTCATCGAATCCGTGGCGACTGCCGGCGCACCGCATTTGGAAACAATTGTTTTGACTTCGGGAAAAACCTTCAGGGAGTTTTCAAGTTCGGTCGTCAGTTTCATTGATTGATTCAGCGAAACACTCGGCAAAAGAATGGCTTCAATTAAAATATCGCCTTCATCAAGACGCGGAATAAATTCGCCGCCTAAGTACGGGAAAACCGCGCCCGATATTAAAACTAAGGCGACGGCAATCGCCAAAACCTGCGCGCGGAATTTCATCACGAAGGCAAGCGCGGGTTTGTAAATCTGTTTTGCCCAGCGAATCAAAAAACTTTCTTTTTCCGAAACATTTCCGCGCAAAATCAACGCCAGCATCGCCGGAACGTAAGTCAGTGAAAGTATGAGCGAACCTAAAAGCGCGAAAATAACTGTCAGAGCCATCGGCACGAACATTTTTCCTTCGATGCCGCGCAAAGACAGAATCGGTAAATAAACGATACCGATAATGGCAACTGCAAAAACAACCGGACGTGCGACTTCTAAACACGCTTCAAGAATCGTCCGTTCGGGTGGTTCGCGTGATTTTTCGTGCTGGGCTTCGGCGCGGCGGCGAACGACATTTTCAACCATCACGACCGCGCCGTCAACAATCAAACCGAAGTCCAATGCGCCCAAACTCATCAAGTTTCCCGACACATTGAAAATCCGCATTAAAATTGCCGCAAACAACATCGAAAGCGGAATTATGGTGGCGACGAGTAGCGCACCGCGCCAGTTTCCGAGCAGTATCAGCAAAACGAAAATGACCAACGCCGCGCCTTCGATTAGGTTTGTTTCGACCGTCGCAATCGCCCGTTGGACGAGCGCGGTGCGGTCGTAAAACGGCTCGATCGTGACACCCGGCGGCAGCGTTTTGCGGATTTCGACAATTTTCGCTTTGACTCTTTCGGCAACCGTTCGGGAATTCTCGCCTTTCAGCATAATCGCCATTCCCGAGACGATTTCGCCTTCGCCATTGCTTGACACTGCGCCTTGCCGGATGCTCTGACCTTCGACGACTTCGCCCAGATCCTTAACATAAATCGGAACGCCTTCCGCGCCGGTTTTAACAACGATGTTCGTGATGTCCTCCATTTTTTCGACCAGCCCGACACCGCGCAGAAGATATTGCTCCGCGCCTTTTTCGATATAGCCGCCGCCGACCGTGCCGTTATTTTTCATCACGGCTTCGTGAACATCGCTCAGGCTCAAACCGTATGATTGCAGTTTTTCCGGCACGAGACGAACTTCGTATTGTTTGCCATAACCGCCATGCGAGTTGACTTCCGTGACGCCTGGAACGCCCATCAACTGCCGACGAATGTTCCAGTCGTGAATCGTTCGCAGATCGGTCGCCGTATAATTACTGCCCGGTTCGGCGCGGACTTCGTATTGATAAATTTCGCCTAAACCGGTCGCGATCGGACCCATTTCGGGCGAACCGATGCCGGGTGGAATCTGTTCACGCGCCGTTGCCATTCGTTCGAGAATAAGCTGGCGGGCAAAGTAAATATCAGTTGATTCCTCAAAAACAATTGTCACATTCGAGATGCCGAATTTGGAAACCGAGCGAATTTCTTCGACATTCGGAATGCCCGACATCGCTACTTCAATCGGAAACGTGATTTGCCGTTCAATCTCCAAAGGAGCAAGCGACGGCGCGGATGTCAAAACCTGCACCTGCACGTTGGTGACGTCCGGCACGGCATCAATCGGCAGATTTATCAAGCTGTATGCGCCCGCCGCCCCCATAATCAGGACGAGCAGAAGGACGACTAATTTTTGCGCAATCGAAAAACGAATAAGTGCGTTTATCATAAAATCTTTTTCAATCCAAAATCCGAAATCTAAGATCCAAAATCGAATTAGTGATCGTCTCCTAACGCGCCTTTTTCGAGTTGCGTTTTCAAAGTGAAACTGCCTTTTGTAACGATTGTTTCGCCTAGTTTTAAACCGCTGATAATGCGCGTGTAACCTTCGGTATCACCACCGATTTCAACTTCGCGGACTTCAAAAACTCCCGCTTCGTCTTCACGCGGCACAAAAACAACCGTCTTGTCGCCTGTGCGCTGAATTGCGGCGGACGGAACGACTAATTCCTGTCCGTCAGTTTCATTCGTTCCCGCGTAAAAGCCAACTTCCGTGAACATTCCGGCGCGTAATTTTCCGTTTGGGTTCGGAACTTCCAGACGAACTCGCGCCGTCCGCGTCGTTTCATCAAGACGCGGGTCAATGTAACTGATGCGCCCGTTAATCGTGCCGATTGACGGCGATTTTATTTCGGCGACCGAACCTACAACAAGTTTGCCGACGCTCGCTTCGGGAACGTTGGCAATCACATAAACGGTCGAAAGATTCGAGATCGCAAAAATTGCCATTGCCGCCTCAATTCCCGCTCCGGCGTTAAATTTTCGTTCGGTAATTACCCCCGAAAGCGGCGAACGAACGGCAACCAGAGAAGTATCTTTTTTATGGTCATCGTCGTTGCTATTAACCGTCACACCGAGCGAGCGCATTTCGTCTTCG
>JANPDZ010000389.1:0-4194 GCA_031431735.1 Acidobacteriota bacterium
GCCGACACCGAAGAAATAATCGCCGAAACGGTTGCTTTTGAACCGCCGACACCGCAAAACCTGACCGATGACGAGGTTTTGATCGCGCTCGGGAAAATTCCCGCGCAATTTCGGAAAGTCGTTGTGATGGCGGACGTTGAAGAATTTGCTTACCGCGAAATCGCCGATATTTTACAGATCCCGATCGGGACGGTGATGTCGCGTCTTTATCGCGGACGCAAACTGCTCCGCGCGGAATTGGTCGTTTACGCGAAAAATTACGGATTTTCGGATGCCGAAAGAGCATCAAATAATTAAAAGCTATGAATTGTAAGGATTTTAGAGAAATAGCCGACTCATATTTGAGCAACGAATTGCTTGTCGAAACAAATCACGAAGTTTTGCGGCATCTGGAAAACTGTGCCGATTGCCGCCGTGAACTTGCCTCGCGCCGCGATTTGCGGACGCGTTTGCGCGATGCTGTCAAGGGGGCGTCTCAAAGTCAGTTAAATGCAAATTTTGCCGCTCGCCTGACCAATGATTTGCGTGAAACATATTTGGCGAAACAAAGCCGCTGGAATTTTACGAACTTTATCGGCACAAATCCGGTTTTCGCGGGCGTTTTTGCCGTTTTGGTTTTAGCGGTCGCGATCGGGCTTGTCTGGCAGTTCGGGCGAACAGCCAATTCAAATGATATTGCCAATTTGAATCTGCCGGCGCCAAAACAGACGAATACAACTGTGACGGACGAAAAAAGTTCTTTGCAAATTCACCGCGCTTCTTTTGCCGAGATGGAAACGGACGCGATCGGCGACCATAAATATTGCGCCTTGAAGTTCGCTTTAAAGGAAAAGCCGATCGGTTTGGCAGATGCGGCGAAAAAATACGGGAATTTTAACAAAGATTTGGACAAAACCGTCATCGAGCCGTTGAAGGAAGTTTTCGGCGACAAAGTAAAATTGCTCAAAGCGCATTCGTGCATCATCAACGGCAGACGTTTCGCGCACGTCGTTGTTCAATATCAAGAGCGTGTGGTCTCGGTTTTAGTCGCAAAACGCGAGGACAATGCGGAAGCGGAAAACGGCGACGCGATTTCGTGTCAATTGCTCGAAGATTTGAGAATCGCTTGTTTTCAAACCGCGAAATTTGGCGTGTTCGTTGTGTCGGATCTGAACGAAACTGAAAATTTGAAAATAGCGCGGACGATCTCGCCATCGGTCAAAAAACATTTTGAAAAAAATGAAAGCAAGGCATAAAATTAAACTGATACGCTTTTCAGTTAGAAACTATGCAATAAAGAGTCCAACAAACTTCAGTTTGTTGATTATGCGTGAACAATCAACAAAGTGCGTTCCGCGTTTGTTGGACTTCCCTGCATAATGTGTCTTGACGATATTGCATAGTTTCTAACTGAAAACGGTATGAATTGTCAGTTATGAGAACTAAAGAAATTTTGCCGGCGAATAAACGCGAAAAGACGCGAAAAAAAATAAAAGATTTATCCGCGTCTTTACGCGTTTATTCGTCGGCAAAAAATAAATCGTTTGATAACGGCAATTAGAATAAAATTAAATAAACAGATGGTAACGAAAGACATAAAATCAAGCGAAATCACACCCGAAAACGTGTATCTTAACCGGCGTAATTTTATCCGTGCCGCGCTTTTTGCCGGAACGAGCGTGGCAACTTCGTTTGCATATCGCTTTTTTAATCCGCCGCCGCCGAAAGAGGTTGTGACGGCGGAAATCAAAGACATTAAACAACCGACCGACTTTAAAACGGAAGACAAACCGAATTCGTTTGAAGAGATCACGAATTACAATAATTATTACGAATTTTCGACGAGCAAAACTTCCGTCGCGCGAGCAGCGCAGGATTTCGTGACACGTCCCTGGACGGTCGAAGTCGGCGGACTTGTCCAAAAGCCGAAGGTTTTCGACATCGAAGAACTTTTGAAATTTGAACAGGAAGAACGAATTTATCGTTTCCGGTGCGTCGAAGGCTGGTCAATGGTCATTCCGTGGGTCGGCTTTCCGCTCAAGAAGATTTTGGACGCGGTTGAGCCGCTCGGAACGGCAAAATACGTCGCGTTTGAAACATTTTACGGCGGCGCGCGAGTCTCAAACCCAAACGTGAAATTGCCCGAAGGCAAAAATTCGATGCAGTCATCGTTTTTGGCGGGAATTGATCTGCCGTATGTCGAAGGCTTACGGCTCGACGAAGTGCTTCATCCATTAACTATTTTAGCAACAGGACTTTACGGCAAACAGATGCCGAATCAAAACGGTGCGCCGATTCGGCTTGTTGTACCATGGAAATACGGTTTCAAGAGCATCAAATCAATCGTGCGTATCACGCTGACCGAATCCGAACCGCCGACGACCTGGAATCTCGCCGCGTCCGACGAATACGGGTTTTATTCGAACGTCAATCCGAACGTCAGTCATCCGCGCTGGTCGCAGGCGACCGAACAGCGGATCGGCGAAACCTTAAAAAACCGTAAAACTTTGATGTTTAACGGTTACGCCGACGAAGTGGCAGGACTTTACGAAGGAATGGATTTGAAGAAGTATTTTTAATTTCGTTCGTTGTTAGTAGTTCGTCGTTCGTTGCTAATTTGACAACAATCAACGAACAACTGACAACGAACCACGAACAAATGCAAGACATAAAATTTAACAAGATCTTACTTTTTACAAATGCGCTCGTGCCGCTCGGCCTTCTCGGTTTTGATGCCTGGCGCGGAAATCTGGGCGCGAATCCGGTCGAGTTTTTTCTGCGGACGACCGGTGTTTTGACGCTTGTTTTTTTGCTCGTAACTTTATCGGTGACGCCGCTTCGCAAATATACGGGCTGGAACAATCTCGTCAAATTTCGGCGAATGCTCGGGCTTTTTGCTTTTTTTTACGGGTTTTTGCATCTCATTACTTACAGCATTTTCGATAAATCCTTGAGCATTCCGGCGATTGTCTCAGATATTTGGCAGCGTCCGTTTATCGCGATCGGAATGAGCGCATTTTTTCTGCTGATTCCGCTTGCGGTCACCTCAACAAACGGAATGATCAAAAGGCTTGGCGGGAAAAATTGGACGCAGCTTCATAAATTGTCGTATTTGATCGCAATTTTGGGCGTGATTCATTTTTATATGATCGTCAAATCCGATGTGTTTTATCCGGCTTTGTTCGGAATCGCGCTGGCGGTTCTGCTTTTATACAGAATTTATAACGCGAAACAAAAGCCGAAACTTCAGCCGCAGAAGAATTAGCCGCGAACAAACACGAAAAATTATAAGTAAGCAGATAAGCATATATTTTGTCATTACTGAGCGGTCTAAAAATTGCAGTAGTTTTGAAAACTAAGAAAATCTGCCTACGCGCACACACGCGCACATTCGAACAAAAAGCATTTTTGCCAAATCTTTTTTCTTGATTTCGTATCTTTCGTGTGTGCGCGCAGGCAAAATTCTCTTAAATTTTAGTAATTTTCAAGTAAGCAATAACTGTGCCGCTCAGTAATGAGAAAATACCACAAAAAACCATAAAAACAATATTCTTAGGACTTTCGCTTAGAATGCGGAAGCCCGCACGAAGTAAGGGCGAAAACACACTTACTTCGTGCGTGTTTCTGCATATTTCTGCTTTCAAGCGAAAGTCCTAATTCTTATTCAATACTTTAGTTTGCTGATCGGCGTTTCTATGGTGAAACGTGGGCGACAAACTGAAGTTTGTCGGACATTAAAGAAGAAAGGCGATTAGTCATGACTGATCGCCTTTCTCATTCAGGGCTTTTTTCATCCCTCATCCCTCATCCCTCATCCCTTGCTTACGGCGCCGGCGGCTGCATAAAGCCGAGATTGGTGTTGGCGAAGTTGGGGATCTTCGGAAAGACCGTTGCCAGATTTGCATCGGGCAATCCGTACCAACGTGCCAGTGTCGCCGCGTATTGTTCGACCGAAGCGGTCGGGATCCAGCGTCCGCGGGCGCCCGTGCCGCTGTCGGCATCGTCAGGCCCGTTAAAGACGAGCGATGGAAACGGCGTTCCGTTGGTCGTATTGATGCCGTAGAAATCGCTTGCCGTGATACCGCCGCCGACGACGAAATGATGATTTGCCCACGCGTGATCCGAGCCGACGATTGCGCCCGAACTTGCCGGATTAAAGGTGCGTGAAAAATCAGCCATCGTAAATTGCGTTACTTTGTCCGATAATCCTTGCAC
>JANPDZ010000390.1:0-2926 GCA_031431735.1 Acidobacteriota bacterium
GCTCTTAAACGCGCTTGCGTCAAACGCGCTTTTGCCTTTTCGACTTCGAGCCGCGCGATTTTTATCTCGCCATTATTTTCAAAAGCACGACGGACAATTTCCGATAGCGCGATGCCGTCGGTTTGGCTGTAATAATTCGGCAAAACTGACACTACGAGCATTTTTGCATTCTCGGTAATGACCGATTCATCAGTCAGGTTTTTATCGTTTGAAGTATTAACCGCAACTTGGGTTTGGGCTTGTAAATTCAAAAACAAGCCGCCAATCAGAAAACTCAATGCGAGAAAACCGACCTTTCGCAAGGCGTTTCCGCGTCGTCTAAAATACATCGCTAAATCCTCTTTTTTAAGTAAAAGAAACGAATGAACTTGTCACGACAAATTTACGATTTATCGGCAACAAACTTTATTTGGTTATATGATTGAAAAGAATTAAGCGAATTTTGGCGGTTGGTAGAGTTGCGACAGGTGAGTTTCCGTTTGCCGATGTTTGAGAGAAAAATCAGACGCAGAGATTTTTGCCGCTAAAATCTTTGGCGAGTTTGGATTAACGTAATTAAACCCGAGTAGAATGTGCGAACAACAGCAAAAACAATCTTCGTCGCCAACCGGAGCCTCGGGCATTTGTTCCTGATACGATGAAGGCGAAATGGCAGTAACAGTTTGCGAACCGATTTTTTTATCTTTTGCTTGAACTTGTTGAGCGTAGGACGGAATACCGAGCATCTCGTTACCGCAGTATTCTTGGAAAACGGAAATATCGGCAAGCGCATACAGCACGAACAAAAGAGCAACAAAGCGAGAAAATTCTCGCTTCCAATTGAAGAGTCTTTTTTGCCGGTAAAGTTTCATCAAAACAATTAAGCTACAATCTTTTCAGGCTAAAGTCAAAATGGCTTGTCCATTAATCAAAACCAAATTTAGCGAAAACCTGAGAACAGAAATGCGCCTCTATCCATTCGGCATGATTGTTGTTTTATCTGCTTTTTTTGCGATGTTGCGTTGAACTCAAAATAAATCGGGATAAATATTTTTACTTTTGCCTCTTTTTAACTGCCGCAAATTTCATCAATCGCTTCTTCGTATTTTTCGTCAATCACGCCGCGTTTTATCTTGACAATTTGCATCGGGCAGTTTACAGTTTTTAGTCATAAAGTTCCAGAAATTAGATAAGTCTTTAAAAAAAACGACTTAGCGGATTTTTAGCGAAGTCTGTCAGAACATTGAATGTAGAAAACATCTAAATTAGAAGAACAAAGAAAATTAGCAAGTAACTGAATTATGTAATAGTTATGAGGCATTTCCCGAAAATCCCGACTGCCTGCGTCGCACCGCAAACGAGCCTTTGAAAGGCTTCGCGTTTGGCGGTGTTTTTTATTTGGAAATCGAATCTAAAGTTTTTAATTTTTTTGAGGAAAAATTATGAAGCAGAAACGTAAATCTCGTGGATTGGTAAAAGCTGAAAAGTCAGCCATTGTAATAAGGAATTGGAGAAAATTCTTGGCGTTTAATTCCAACAAATCATTCATCAATCAGTTTCTCGCAAAAATTCTTTGCGCGTTTTTAATCATCAATTTGCTAACTGTTTCAACACCAGCGGCACCGACAACAATTATCGGAGCAGTCAGCGAGTTTTCGCAAGATGTTCGATTCGGCTTTCTTTCGAGCAGATTAGCGATTGATTTTCCAAACTGGTTTGGCGCTCTTTTTGCGACTATACCGAATTCATCGCCAAATACCTCTGCCAGCCGAATTCAAATTTTTCCCGGCTCAATTTCCGTCAAGCAAGGCGAACAAGTTACTTTTTCAGCCATCGGATATGACGCGCAAAACGAACCTTTGAGCGGGATTGAATTTAGTTGGCAGATTGCCGATACAGGACGTGGATTATCACCGCGCCCTTTACCCGATGGTAAATTTGCGACCTACATTTTCGGAACTTTTACCGTGACAGTTGAGGGTGGCGGACAACAATCACAAGCTATCATAATTGTTACCCCTTCAGACATTCCTTCTCAGTCCAGTTTAGGAAAAGAGCGGACACAAACCATCTCATCGCGGTCAACTGAAAAAAACTCAAAAAAAGATGAGAAAAAAGTTCAGGAAACTATTATCAATGCACAACCTTCTCTTTTGGGGGACGGCGGTTGGAATGATAACAACTGGAATTCATCCGACGACCCCGGCAATCTTCCCGGCAACCCGCCCGGACATCCTGCCGATGACGGTGCGGGAAATGGAAATTTTCAACTTTCCGCGCCGATTCTTGCGCTTCCCGGGCGCGGGATTGATTTGGCTTTAAACTTGAATTACAACTCGCGGCTTTGGAATAAATCTCTTACTCAGTCTAATTCAACCGAACTGACCTTTGATATTGACCGCGGATTTCCGGCTCCGGGGTGGTCGTTAGGCTTCGGCAAAATGATGGGGATGGGTTCAAATGGCGGAAGTATGATAGTTGATGCGGATGGCACTCGGCATGGATATTCCGGGCAAATTGTCGGAACGACCTATCAAAGTTTTGCGGGACATACCGCTGACGGCACATTCATAGACTATTCAAGCAATTCCGACCCAAACGGAATATATTCAGGCTCGGCTTATTTTCCAAATGGAACTTATATCGAGTATGGGGCAAAAGGTCAAGAAGCAATTTACCCAACCTCTATTCGTGATGCTCAGGGTAATTACATCACGATTACCTATCGAAACAATGAGGGACCAACCATTCAAACTGTAACAGATACACTGGGTCGCCATTACGCTTACCCCACTTTCTAAAGATAACTAGTGGTGCTTGGTGGAAATAACCTCGCATTTTTAATTATCAAAAGACGAACTGTAAATGTCCATAATTAAATGGCTTTGCTATCGTTCGATTGAAATATCACACAAATTCTCTATGTTGGGAAATTTCCACCCAGCAC
>JANPDZ010000391.1:0-4025 GCA_031431735.1 Acidobacteriota bacterium
ACAAAATCATTCCAAAATTTTTAGGAGAAAAAATGCGTAAATTCTATTTTCGTTTTATCACGGCTTTGACCGTTTTGTTATCGCTTTGTGCAATAACAATGGCGCAGAGCAAGGCTTTTGACACCAGCCGAATGGACACAACGACCGATGCCTGCACCGATTTTTTTCAGTATGCCAACGGCACATGGCTGAAAAACACCGCAATTCCGCCCGAGTTTTCGCGCTGGGGAACTTTCAACATTTTGGCAAACAATAATCAAGAGATTTTGAAGAAGATTCTTGAAACCGCCGCCCAAACCAAATCTGCGCCGGGTAGCGACACGCAGCTGATCGGCGATTTATATACTTCGTGTATGAATGAAGCAGCGGTTGAAAAAGCTGATGCCAAACCGCTTAACAAATATTTCAAACGCATCGAAAAAGTTAAAAATGCGCAGGAATTGCCCAATGTAATAGGCGAATTTCACCGGCTCGGCGTGCCGATGTTTTTCGGATTCGGGGCCGGCGCGGATTTGAAAAACAGTACGATTAATATCGCCAACGCGAGTCAGGGCGGTTTAAGTTTGCCGAATCGCGATTATTTCGACAAAGACGATGACAATTCAAAGAAGATCCGCGAAAAATTTGTCGAATATATGACGAATATGTTCAAACTGCTCGGCGATGCGCCCGAAACGGCGGCGGCGAACGCCAATACCGTGATGACGCTTCAAAATCGTCTGGCGCTTGCCTCAAAACGCCCCGTCGAATTCCGCAATCCCGATGCGCGTTACAACAAAAAGACGCTCGCCGAAGCCGTGCAGATCACGCCGGGATTTTCGTGGGACAATTATATGAAAGCCCGCGCCGTTCCGGACCTAACCGAACTGAATATCGGACAGCCCGATTTTTTCAAGGAATTCGACAAGGTTGTGACCGAAACACCGCTTAACGATTTGAAAACCTATATGCGTTTTATGGTCGTTAATGCCGCCGCGCCGCGTCTTTCCAAACGTTTTGTTGACGAAAGTTTCAACTTTTTCAGCCGCACGCTGTCGGGCACAAAAGAACAGCAGCCGCGTTGGAAGCGTTGCGTCGCAACGGTTGACGGCACGCTCGGCGAGGCTCTCGGAATGGAATATGTCCGGCAGAATTTCAAACCCGAAACCAAAAAACGCGCCGACGAAATGATTGACAATTTGTTTAAGGCTTTCGGTCAGCGTCTCGAAAAAATTGACTGGATGAATCCCGAAACCAAACAACAGGCCGCCCGCAAGCTCAGCACTTTCAAGAAAAAGATCGGCTATCCCGACAAACTTCGCGGTTACGCCGGTTTGCGGATCAACCGTAAATCATATTTTGAAAACGGAACAAACTCGGCGATCTTCCTGATCAACCGGAATTTACAGGATGTCGGTCAGGCGGTTGACAAAACGCGTTGGGGATTTTCCACGCCGACCATCAATGCTTCGTATAATCCGGTCAATAACGACATCACGTTTCCCGCCGGAATCCTGCAGCCGCCGTTTTTCAGTTTCACGGCTGACGATGCCATCAATTACGGCGGCATCGGCGGTGTCATCGGACACGAGATTTCGCACGGTTTCGACGATTCGGGAAGCCGTTTCGACGCAGATGGAAACCTGAAAATGTGGTGGACCGCCGACGACCGCAAGAAATTTGAAGACCGCGCCATGTGCGTCGTTGACCAATACAACAAATACGAAATTCAACCGAACGTTTTCATCAACGGCAAATTGACGCTCGGCGAAAACATCGGCGATCTGGGCGGTTTAGAAGTTTCTTACACGGCTTTTGAAAATTCTCTGCTCGGCAAACCGCGCCCCGAAAACATTGACGGTTTCACGCCCGAACAAAGATTTTTCCTCGGCTGGGCGCAAGTTTGGGCGACCAAATCAACGCCTGAATTCGAACGCGAACAAGTCAAAAGCGATTCGCACTCACACGCCCGTTACCGCGTTAATGGTCCGCTTTCCAATATGAGCGAATTTGCCCAAGCCTTCGGCTGCAAACAAGATCAAAAAATGGTTCGGAAAGACATTTGCGAGATTTGGTAGAAATTAAACCAAATAAAAAAGCCGGAAGTTTAGAAAACTTTCGGCTTTTTTATTACATAAAGTTTAGTTCAAAACATTATTTGTTAGCCGCCGCGAGTTGTTTTAGCCAATTACTTGAAAAAATTTTCAGGTCGGTAATATCCTGCTCATTTTTGTAATCCTTGTAAGTATAAACAAATATAATTTTCTCGCGTACTCTGATTACCGATATTCCCGAGAGCAGTGTCCGGACTTCCTCCGCATCACCGATTTTTGTCGTTACCTGTGAAAGAATAATGACTCCGAAAGAATTGCGTTCATTGACAATTTCTCCAAGATTATGAGGTTTATCAATGATAACAGTAGTTTTTTCCTGGTTAAGACTACTTAGGTTTTCCGAAATTCTGGTAAGTGTTTTTTTCATTACACTTCCTTTCGGGTCGCTGTATGCCGGAAAATACTTTTTAAAGGCCTCTACAAAACTTACAAAATTAGCCTCACTCGCAGTTTCATTTCTTAATCTCTTAGAAACTGAAACTTTTGTGTAAAACGTTAAATCAGCAAATTCACCTTTTTTGAAAAGCTGATAATCCCCATTCGGTATATGAACGGCTAATAAATCATTGCTTGCTGCTTCTGTTACAGTGAAACGGTCTTTAATTACCTGAATTTGAGATGCGGCTTCGGTAAATCCAGATGGTGCAGGAATGACAATTTGTTTATTCCCCATTTGGAAAGTATTCGAAGCATTTTGTGCTAGTAGGCAAACGCTTGAACCAAATAAAATTCCAGTCAGAGCAAGAAAAAGAAAGATTAATTTCATAAAATCCTTTTATTTTAAGATGTGTAGCGTTTCTGGATATTTACTTGATGTGAGTAAATATTGTCGAAATATTTATACAGCGTTTTAGCTGATTATGCAAATAATTTTCCCGTATTTCTCCGCGAAAAGCTTTACTTTTAATTAAAAATCGGATAAATTGCCCGTTACAAAGTAGCACTTTATCCGATTAGTCAAGGATTGCTAACTAATCTGAGTACGACAAACTTTAGTTTGTTGCCCGCGCCGCGAAATCTAAACAGCGCACGACAAACTAAAGTTTGCCGCACAATCAAAACAAAAAGGCTGAAAGATTTCTCTCTCAGCCTCTTTTACTAAACTCCGATTCAACGATTAAATGTCTTCATCATCATCAAAATCATCCAGCGATTCGACCCCTTCAAAAACCTCTTCGGTTGCCAAATCCAACTCTTCGTCATCTTCGTAATCTTCGATGTCTTCGAGTTCTGCTTCGAAATCATCTGCTTCAACTCCCGGAATCGGCAACGGCAGATCCAATCCGCCCGTCACGATCGGAAATTCGTCATCGTATTCGTCAACGACTTTCTGATTCATGGTCGGATCGTAATCAATTTTCACGTTGCGGTAATATTTCATACCCGTTCCGGCCGGAATCAATCGTCCCATAATGACGTTTTCTTTCAGACCGCGCAGATAATCAATGCGTCCGGAAATCGCCGCTTCGGTCAAAACGCGGGTTGTTTCCTGGAAACTTGCCGCCGAGATGAACGAATCGGTTGAAAGCGAAGCCTTGGTAATACCGAGGAGAAGTGGTTCGGCACTCGCCGGCTGTCCGTCAGCATCGCGTACGCGTCGGTTTTCGTCTTCATAACGGAAACGGTCAACTTGTTCTTCGAGCAGGAAATCCGTATCGCCGACATCTTTGATCTTGACCCATCGAAGCATCTGTCGAACAATCACTTCGATGTGTTTGTCGTTGATGTTCACGCCTTGCAGACGATAAACTTCCTGAATTTCATTAACCAGATACTCCTGCAACGCTTCCATCCCGAGAACACGCAGAATATCGTGCGGATTGAGCGGTC
This sequence comes from Acidobacteriota bacterium, assembly GCA_031431735.1. Classification (GTDB taxonomy): domain Bacteria; phylum Acidobacteriota; class Blastocatellia; order Pyrinomonadales; family Pyrinomonadaceae; genus JAFDVJ01. The sequence continues at coordinate 3,924 of JANPDZ010000391.1, forward strand.
CGTCCATCAGCGGTTCACCCGCTTTGACGTGATCGCCTTCCTGCACGTTGATATGAGTTCCGCGCGGAATGTCGTATTCGCGTTCCGTTCCGTCGTCGCCGG
>JANPDZ010000392.1:0-7081 GCA_031431735.1 Acidobacteriota bacterium
GTTGTCCGTCAAGCATATTTATCAATTATCAATTATCCATTATCCATTATTCCAAGGGTTTCAAACGGAATTACGAGAATCGTCAAGTGAATTTAGGCTGCGATTGGCAAAGGCTTTTTTACAAATTTGGATCTACTGAGCCTGTTTTACGTTTTCCGCTTAACTTAATGCCATTGGACTGAAGTCGGGACTCCGAACGATTGTGAGAGTTGAAAAACTGTAACAATCCGTCAAATCAAACGAAATTTCTTTCATAAAATCGAAGTTGAATTATAAACAACTCAAATCTATGAAACGAATCATAATTTTAATTTTATCTTTATTTTGTTTTGTTGTGATTGCTTACGCGCAGACCGAAACTTTGACCAATTCACAAATTGTCGAAATGTCGAAGATCGGGCTTGCGAAAGAGATCATCTTGAAAAAGATAAACGCGTCGCAAAGTAATTTTGATGTTTCGACAAACGCACTGATCGAACTCAAAAAAGGCGGCGTCGCGGACGAAGTTATTCTGCTGATGCTCGAAAAAGGCGAAACGAAGCGCGAAATTAGTCTTTCAAACAATTCAAATCAAAATTCGCAGGTCTTTTCGGAAACTCAACCGACCGGCGAAACCCAACAATTTGCACCGACCGTGACAAGCGCGAAAGATGCTTTGCTCAACGCCAAAACCGTCGCCATCGAAAAGTCTTCGGTCAATCCGTCGCGGCAATCTTTGGAAAAAGAATTATTCAAACGCCCGCAGTGGCTGAAATACAATCTGACGCTCGTGCGCTATAAACAAGACGCGGATATTTACATCGAGATCGGTTTTGTGCCATTATCAATCATCACGCACCGCTACGTTTTTCGCATCTACGACCGCCGTAGCGGAACGATCATTACAGCAGGCGAAACAACTTCGTGGGGCAGTTTATCAAAACATCTGGCGCGTGAGATCACGCAAAAAATGGATTTGGTTTCGGGAAAATAATTTTATGAAAAAACTTATCTTTTTAATTTTGATCCTTTCGCAGATCACTTTCGCACAGGTTTCACTGAATCGTTATGAAGTCGAGGTTTTGATGAATCCGAATAAGGGCGGAAAAGATACGCGGGAAGTAAATTCTGTGCTCATCTTTGAAAAAGATGCCATCAAAATAAACTCGCGGCGCAAAAAAGACAATATCTATAAAGATTTTAATTTCAAAGACATCAAATACGTCGAACATTCATTTTCCAAAACACCGTTTATGACTGCCGCCGCAAAAACGGCGATCATTGCCTTACTGACAGGTTTTCCGGTCTATTTCGGTGCCAAGGAAAAGCATTGGCTGACGCTCGTGACCGATAACGATTTTGTCGTCATGAAAATTGAAAATGACAACTTTCGATTGCTTAAAAATGAATTTATGATCCGGAATTTTGAGGTGGTAAATATTAACGAAGATCGGCAATGAGCTTAAATAAAATGAAAATTACTTCGATTATATTGTGTTTTTGTATTTTGTTCGGTTCCGGGCATTTGGTTTTTGCGCAGAAAAAGATAAAGACATCCTTTAAGGTCAACACTTTGGTCAACGACGGAAAAAAAACTAAGAAATTGTCCACAGTTCTCAAGTTTTCGGAGACAGGCTTTTCGACCGGTTTGAAGAATAATAAAAAATTCGAGCGGGAATTGAATTATTCGGATATTGTCGAGGCGGAATATTCATATTCATTTAAACCGCTTCTGTCAAAAGGACAAACGATCGCCCTTGCGGTGTTTCTTCCGTCGTTAGTTGTTCCATTATTATTTTTGAAAAAGAAGGAACATTGGCTGTCGGTCAGAACCGCCAACGATTTTGTCGTGTTGCGGCTTGAAATCAGAAATTACAAACGCATTCTCAATCAATTTGAAGCGCACAACGTCGCCATCAAAAATCTTGACGACAATGAAGATTGGTCGGTTGAGCAGAAAAATGATTAAAAGCAATCGCAAAAATGGTTTTCCGCGTTTTGAGTTCTGTGCTTGAGGTTATAGACTTCTGTTGCAACTAAGCCGCCCCAAGTCGGGACTCAAAACGTCGAAAACCATTTTTGCGACGACTTAAATAGAGCAATTTTTAAATTATCTGGTGTTTTTGTCTTCGTTCAGAGTCCAAACGCGGAACGCACTTTGAAAAACCGCCGCGCTTCGCTGGCGGTTTCACGCTAAAGCGTGGACTCTGAACGAAAACCAAAATCCGCTTGAGTGAACTCAAAAGCCTAGAAAACTTAAAAATTGCTCTACTTAATTAAAATTAGGGTTGATTATGCCAATCCGCTTTCCGCAGCAATTTCCTCAAAAAAGCATCGCTCGCAAAAGCGGTGTTTTTTTCTTTGTTCGGGTGTGTAATCGGTATTTAACGGCAATCTTTCGACGAGAAATTTCTGTTCGTCGGTCAAATCCTGCCAGTTTTTCAACTTTGGTGCGCCGCATTGCGGACAAATTTTGTTGTTCATAAAACCTTTTATTGCCTTTTTGCGTTTAAGACCTTAACATTAAATTTCTAAAGAAGTTTCTGCAAATTTTCGGTCAAATTATAACTTAAAGATGAAAATAAAGAGCGTTTTGCTTGCTGTCTTTTTTTGTTTCGGATTATTCTCCGGCATTTTCGCGCAAACGGAAGAAAAATTCGATTTTTACACACGCGGCGAATATCGTGCGGATGTTCCGAAACCGCAGGCAGTTTTGCGCTATGATGTCGGCGATCTGCACACGACTTACGCGCAGATGGAGCAGTATATTAACGCGGTTGCCAAAGCGGCACCCGAACGTGTGCGGATCTTTGACATCGGTTTGACGAACGAATATCGAATGCAGCATATCGTGGCGATTTCGTCGCCGCAGAATATGGCGCGGCTTGACGACATCAAAGCGGCAAATGCGCGTCTGACCGATCCGCGCGCGACGAATGCGAGCGACGCAAATTCGATCATTCAAAACAATCCGGCGATCGCGTGGATGGCTTACACGATTCACGGCAACGAATCGGCGTCATTCGAAGCGATGATGCAGGTTATTTATCAGCTTTCAGCATCGAACGAACAGACGACTTTGGACATTTTGAACAACGAAGTGACGCTCATCATCACGGGCGAAAACCCGGATGGACACGAGCGTTTTGTAACCTGGTATAACTCGGTTGCGACAGGTAATGCTGACCGGTTCGCGATCGAACATCGTGAGCCGTGGTCAATCTACGGGCGGCTTAATCATTACCGTTTCGATCTCAACCGCGATAATATCGCCGCGACGCAAAAAGAAACCGTCAATATGCAAAAGGCTCTGTTTGAATGGAATCCGCAACTTGTGGTTGATCATCACGGACAGCCTTCGCAGTATTTCTTTCCGCCGACGGCTTTGCCGATCAATCCGAATCTGCCGCAGCCCGTCACAAATAAATGGATGGACATTTTCGGACGTGCCAATGCCGCCGCCTTTGACCGCAATAAATGGGATTATTACAACCGCGACATTTTCGATCTTTATTATCCGGGTTATTGGGATTCGATGCCGGCGATGAACGGCGCGGTCGGGATGACGTATGAAACCGACGGCGGCGGATTTAAAGGCTTGCGTTGGACTCGCGATGACGGCACGATCGTCACGCTGCGTTCGGCAATCGCCAAACATTACGTCGCTTCGATGACGACGCTCGAAACGCTTGCCAAGAATAAAACGCAGAGATTGCAGGACTTTTACGATTTTCGCAGAAACGCTTTGGCGGAAAACGATAAGATGAAGCGCATCGTCATAATTCCTGACAAAGACCGCGTGAAAACCGCCGAGATGATGGAAGTTCTGCAACGCGCCCGAATCGAGATCAAGGTCGCCAACGCGTCTTTTTCGTCAACAACGGCGCACAGCTACGACCGCAAAAATGCGCCGCTTGAAAACAAATCATTTCCGGCGGGCGCGTATATTATTGATTTGCATCAACCGCAGAAAAAGCTCATCAAGGCGTGGCTCGAACAAGATACGCCGCAGGACGATGCTTTTGTCCGCGACGAGATGGCGAAATTCAAACGCAACGAGATGCGCGGAAAATCTGCGGTCAAGGAAGATTATCGTTTTTACGACATCACGGCGTGGAATATGCCGCTTGCATTCGGCATTGACGCATATTGGACAGAAGATGCTTCAAACGTTAATTCAACGGCCGTCACGCCCGAATATCTTACGAATGCTAAAACAGGTTCGGTTTCGGGTCGTGCTCAAATCGCGTATATCATTCCGTATGAAACGGACGGCGCGGGTGCGATGGCGATTCGTTTAATGAAAGAAGGCTTTCGTGTCAACTGCGCGATCAGAACGATGAACGCGGGCGGACGCAACTGGAATCGAGGCACTTTCGTCGTCCGCGTGACGCGTAATCCGGACAGCGTTCACGAAGCCATTAATCGGCTGGCAAAAGAACTCGGCGTCAATGTAACGGCAGTCAACACGGGTTATGCCGAAGAAGGCGATACGCCGGTTGGTGGTGAAAATGTTTATTCGCTGACCCAACCGCGCATTGCGATCATCGCCGACGAAGGCGTTGACCAGACGAGCTACGGCTCGATCTGGTGGACGCTCGACCGTTACGGCATCCAGTTTACGCCAATGACGATCAATAACATCAAAGGCGGCGGACTCAAAAATTACAACATTCTGATTATGCCCGACGGCTCGCCCGGACGATATTTTGGCGCATTCGGCAAAGGCGGAATTGATGGCTTAAAAGATTGGATCGCAAACGGCGGAACGCTGATTACCGTGCGCGGCGCGTCGGTTTTTGCCGCGCTCAAGGATGTCGGTCTGACCTCATCGAAGCTCGTCGGAAGCGAAGACGACGAGGAAAAAGGCAAAACAACGGACGATGATGCTGATAAACGCAAAGAGTCCGAAACTAAACCTTCGCCGACTCCCGGCGCGAAAAAGTCTGATAACAAACGGCAAGAGACCGAAACAGTTCCGACGCAGGAATTGAAAAGCGATAAACAGGATTGGCAACCACCGGTTTTGCCGCCGATCGCGTCGCCGTCAGCCAACGCGGGCAAAGTTCCCGAAGGCATTCCGGGAGCAATCATGCGGGCGACAGTTGATCGAACGACTTATTTAACTTACGGTTTGGAACAGGACGAATTGCCCGTTTTGCTCTCAAGCGGATATTTTTTCCGTTTTTCAAAAGAAGGCACGAACGCGCTGATTTTTGAAGCGAAACCGAAGAAACCCTTGACGATCTCGGGATTCGTCTGGGAAGGCAACACCGAAAAATTACTAAAAGGAACCGCCGCCCTGATTGACGAACCAATCGGCGCGGGACATCTTATTTTATTCGCCGATGATCCGTTTTTCCGGGGCATTTTCCGTTCGGAAACGCGCCCGTTTTTCAATGCGATTCTGTTTAACGGCACTTTTTAAAAGTCTTGAGTCCTGAGTCTTGAGTCCTGAGTCTGAGACCCTAATTGTTTCAGACTCAAGACTCAAGACTCAGGACTCAAGACTCAAGACTTTTAAAAATATGTTCACAATCCGAGCTAAATACACCGATACGGTCGAAGTTTTTACACATCTCGGCGCGGTCCGCGAGTTTTTTGCCGACATCAGGAATTTTGTCGAACTGATGCCCGAAATCGAGAGCATTCACACGGACGCGAGAGGCATCACGCATTGGAAGATCCGTGCCGAAGTTCCGCTCGTCGGCGTTTTTTCCCAGAAGTTCGCGGTCGAACTCGCCGAAGACAGCGAGGAAAGACTTGAATGGTCGCCCGTTTCGGGAGAAACAAGTAATTTTTTACGCTATGCCGCCGATTTTTTTGAAAAGAGTGCGAGTTCGACGATGGTTAATTTTACGCAGATGGTCGAAATGCGCCGTCATTCAGCCAGAGAGCTGCATCTTTTTGCAGGTGTCGCCGGCGAACATTTCATCAGTGGCGAAATGACCAAACGCATCGCCCGGATGATCAATATTTTTGTGAACAAAGCCAAAGAAAGACTGGAGAGATAATTATGAAAAAGATATTTTATTTGACAATTTTAACGTTTATTTTTGTTTTGAGCGCGTCCGCTCAATTAACCTTGCCGCGTGAATCAAACCGACAAGAAATCGTCCAAGCAGTCGGCGATACGCGCATCGCGATTGTTTATCATCGCCCGAATGCCAAAGGTCGGAAGATCTGGGGTTGTCAGACAAAAGACGTCGTCCCGAAAGGCGGCGTAACTTATCCGTGTCTCGTTCCCGACGGGCAGGTTTGGCGCACGGGCGCGAACGAAAACACGACTTTTGAAGTTTCTAACGATGTCAAGATCAACGGTCAAAATTTACCGGCCGGCAAATACGGGCTTCATTCGATTCCGAACAAAGGCGAATGGATCATTATTTTCAGCAAAACCAACGATTCGTGGGGCAGTTTTTCTTACGATGTGTCAAAAGACCAACTTCGTGTGACGGTCAAACCGCAAAAAGCGCAAATACAGGACACGATGTCGCTCGGCTTTGAGAATGTCAAAGGGACATCTGCCGATATTGCGATTCGCTGGGAAAAAGTTCGCGTCCCGTTGACGATTGACATCGGCGATATGAACGCGAGAGTTTTGAATTATATCCGCGAAAAAATGAAAGCCGTCAAGGCCGAAGATTTTCGCTCTCCCGTGGATGGCGCAAACTTCGTTTACAACAATAAACTGACCGCGAATTACGCCGAAGCGATTGGCTGGATTGACGCGCTTCTGCAGAGAAGACAAACCTTTGGCGCGTTCTCCTTAAAAGCAAATCTGCTCGCCGATTCCGGCAAAACTGCCGACGCCATCGCAACCGGGCAAAAGGCCTTAGACCTTGCCAAAACCATGCCGACGCCGCCGAATACCGCCGCGCTTGAGAAAAAAATGGCGGAATGGAAGGCTAAGAAATAGTTTTTTCGTGTGTACGCGTGGGCAGATCAAACTTTTGTTAAGGCATTGTAAATCTGGTAATGCGTCAGTAAAAAGTTATTTTCAAATAAAACTAAGGCTTAAAGACTGGAGCGCGAGCATCCTTGCTTGCCATGAGCGTTGCTTCAACGCGAAAAAGCCTTGTTAAATTCGACCGTTTGAGTC
>JANPDZ010000393.1:0-4899 GCA_031431735.1 Acidobacteriota bacterium
AGCCTATAAAATTGCCGAAGAATTATTGAGTGGAAAACCGATGACGGAAGGTTATCTGACAATCTCAAATGCGTTACAATGGCGATTGCAATATGGTCGCGTGATTACGGAAGCGGGAAAAGTAAAAGGAATTCGGCGAGTCAAATGATAAGTTTAATCAAAGACGATAAAGTGAAAGAATTTGGCGATTTTCAAACGCCGAAAGAGCTTGCTTTTGAAGTTTGTCTTTTACTCTCAAACCTAAATATTCAGCCAAAATCTATTGTTGAACCGACTTGCGGTTTTGGAAGTTTTGTTCAAGCCGCTCAAAAAATCTTTTTTTCGTCCGAAATTTTTGGTTTTGATGTTTCGCCGAAATACACGGAATTTGCTCAAAATAAGTTTAGCGACAACGAGAAAATTTCAATTTCGCAGGCTGATTTTTTTGAAACGAATTGGAACGAGATATTTGAAACTTTGCCGAAACCGATTTTGATTCTCGGCAATCCGCCTTGGGTAACAAATTCGCAGTTGAGCGTTTTAGAAAGCAAAAACATTCCGCAAAAAGAAAATTTTCAAAACTTCAACGGAATTGATGCGATGACAGGGAAAAGCAATTTTGATATTTCCGAATGGATGCTTATTCGCCTTTTTGAATCTTTAAATAAACAAAACGCTTTTTTTGCCATGCTCTGCAAAACTTCGGTTGCGCGAAAGGTTTTGAAATACGCTTGGAAAAACAAAATTCACTTGGTAAACTCAGCAATTTATCGCATCGAAACGGAAAAATATTTTAACGCTTCAGTTGACTCGTGTCTTTTGTTTTGCGAGTTTTCAAAGACTGAGCAAAACACTATTTGTAAGATTTTTGAAAGTTTGGGCACGGAAAATCCGGCGCAAGAAATCGGTTACAAAAACAATGAACTGATTGCCTCAATTGATTTATACGAAAAGTGGAAATACTTAAACGGCGGTTCTCAAACTAAATGGCGTTCAGGTATCAAACACGACTGCGCGAAAGTAATGGAACTTGTCCGGGAAGACGGTAAATTCAGAAACGGTTTTGGTGAGTTGGTCGAATTGGAAGAAGATTTTGTTTATCCGCTATTGAAAAGTTCCGACATTGCCAACGGAAAACTAGCTCCGCGACGCTTTGTTTTAGTTACACAAAAAAAAGCCAGCGATGATACGGCAAACATTTCTGAAATCGCCCCGAAAACTTGGAATTATTTGATTTCCAAAGCCGAATTTTTGGACAATCGCAAAAGCTCGATTTACAAAAATCGCGCCAGATTTGCTATTTTCGGCATCGGCGATTATTCGTTTTCACCTTGGAAAGTCGCAATTTCAGGTTTCTACAAAAAACTTAATTTTAATGTGGTTGGAAATTACGAAAATAAACCAATTGTGTTGGACGATACTTGTTATTTTATTTCGTGCGAATCCGCAAATGAAGCGAATAAAATTTGTGATTTGCTGAATTCGGAAGCCGGACAAGGATTTTTCAAATCATTTATTTTCTGGGATGCAAAACGTCCTATAACAGTAGATATTTTACAAAGATTAAGTATTTCAAATCTGGAGATGTTTAATCAAATAAAATTGCGCGATGGGTTGGATGAAGCTATTCGAGTAATGACTGAAATGTATGAAAATAGGTTGTTTAAATCAGAAGTCCAAAATTCTTTTAACTTTGAAGAATTGAAATAATTTATAATGAAATCATTAAAAATCAATTGTCTAATTTCCATCTTTCTGCTTTTAGCGATCGTTTCAACATCATTCGCGCAAACAACGCAAAAAGTTGATAAAAAACAACTTGCCGCCGAAGTCAAAGCCGAATTCCGGCACGCTTGGAACGGTTATAAAAAATATGCTTGGGGACACGATGACTTAAAGCCTTTGACGAAATCCTACAAGGATTGGTATGGCGAAACGCTTTTGATGACGCCGGTTGATTCGCTCGATTCGTTGATTTTGTTGGGTTTTAAGACCGAAGCCAAGACGACGCGCAAATATATCACGGCAAATTTAGCGTTTGATAAAGATATTTACGTCCAGAATTTTGAAATCACGATCCGGATTTTGGGCGGGCTTTTGTCGGCTTATCAAATGACGAATGACAAAAAACTTCTCGCTTTGGCAGAAGATCTGGGCACGCGTCTGTTGCCGGTTTTCGATTCGCCGACGGGTTTGCCGTATCGTTATGTCAATCTCAAAACCGGCAAAACAAAAGGCGAAGTGACGAATCCGGCGGAAACCGGAACGCTGCTGATCGAATTCGGAACGCTGGCAAAATTGACGAAAAAGCCGATTTTTTACGACAAGGCAAAACGCGCATTGGTTGAAACTTACAATCGCCGTTCGCCGATCGGTCTGGTTGGAACGAACATCAATGTCGAAACCGGAAAATGGACAAATACCGACAGCCATATCAGCGCGGAGATTGATTCTTACTACGAATATCTGCTGAAATGCGCGATTCTTTTTGACGATGCCGATTGCCGCAAAATGTGGGAAGAAAGCATCAAGGCGATCAATAAATATTACGCGGATGAAGTCAGAAGCGGCGAGCTTTGGTATGGTCACGCCGATATGAACACGGGCAAACGAACGTCGAGCATTTACGGCGCGTTAGACGCTTTCTTTCCGGCGATTCTGGCTTTAGGCGGCGATTTGGAGAGAGCAAAGCGTTTGCAGGATTCTTCGTTTAAGATGTGGATTGCAAACGGCATTGAACCCGAAGAATTTGATTATCAAAAGATGGAAGTCACGAGCGCAGGTTATCCGCTGCGCCCCGAAATTGTCGAATCTGCCTTTTATCTTTACCAATACACAGCGGACGAAAAATATCTGCAAATGGGCGCGCAATTTTTCGGTGATTTTGTGAAACATTGTAAAACCGACGAGGGCTACGCAAGTCTGAAAAGCGTCGTCACCAAAGAAAAGTCGGATTCGATGCAGAGTTTTCTCTTTGCGGAAACCTTTAAATATTATTATTTGCTTTTCGCGCCGCCGAAAACTTTGGATTTCAAGAAAGTCGTTTTTAATACCGAAGCGCATCCGATTAAGAAAACTTGGTAAGGAAATTATGAATTCTTTTATGTTAAAATCATCTTTATGAGAACTTTGCAGATAAAAATTCCAGATGAAATTTTCGGCATTTTAAGTGATTTTTCAAAAGAGCAAGATAAATTTGTTGTTGAAGCAATTCAAGAAAAATTAGAACGCGAAAAAACAAAAAACTTGAAACAGCTTTTAGTCGAAGGTTACCAAGTCACAGCAAAAGAAGATTTAGCTTTAACGAGAGAATTTGAAACTGCCGATTTAGAAAATCTATGAGCCGAATCTTGATTCGATTGTGCCGATAACTTCGACAACTGCAAAGATTTATCCGTTTGAAGTTTTCTTGCCAAAGGGCGAGGGCAATTTGATAAATGACTCAAAAGCAAAATGCAATCAAATCCGCACGATTGATAAACAAAGAATCCAAAAGAAATTCGGAAAGATTAGTGACGAAAAATTAAAAGAAGTAGAAAAAGCGGTTTTGATACATCTCGATATTGAAATTTAATGGCAAAAAAATCTGAAAAGAAAATTTTAATCACCGGCGGAACAGGATTTCTCGGAACGCATCTGGTTCGCCAATTTCTCGATGCGGGCGCGAAAAATCTGCGCGTGATGGCTTCGAGCGTTCCGGCTTGGATGACTGATTTGGGCGTTGAACCGTTTGCGGGTTCGGTGACGCGCAAAGAAGATGTCGCGAAGGCAACCAAAAATTGTGAAGCGATTTATCATCTCGCGGGAAAAGTGAGTTTTTCTTACGACGGCGCGGCACAGATGAACCGGATCCATGTCGAAGGCACGCGGCTGTTATGCGAAGCCGCAAAAGAGAATAAAGTTAAAAATTTTATTCTCGCCTCGTCAAGCGGCACGAGCGCGATCACCGATGACGGCGAAATCACCGACGAAACTTATCCGCAACCGGTCGAGATTCTGTCGAAATGGGCTTACTACGCTTCGAAATATTATCAGGAAAAAACCGCGCTGCGGGCATTTCAGGATAAAGGCGAACGGCTTGTCATCTTGAATCCGTCGCTGCTTTTAGGCGCGGGCGACGAGCGTTTGAGTTCGACCAAAGTTGTGCTTGATTTTATGGCGAAAAAGTTGCCGATCACGCCGACCGGCGGTTTGAATTTTGTTGACGCGCGCGATGCCGCGACGGCTTTTCTCAACGCTCTGGAAAAGGGAAGACACGGCGAAAGATACTTGCTCGGCGCGGTCAATTGGACGGTTGCCGAATTTTTTGCGCGGCTCGAACGATTAACGGGCGTTTCCGCTCCCGTGTTTAAGGTTCCGAAAGTGTTCGCCATCGCCGGTTCAAATTTTATTTCTTCGCTTTACAAAACCTTCGAAAGGCGCGCGCCCTTTGAAGCGTCCGAGGTCGAAATGGGCGAATATTTCTGGTATTTCGATTCAAGCAAGGCCGCCGAAGAATTAGGTTTTACGGCTCGCGAACCGCAGGAAACTTTGCTCGACACGATAAAATATTTGCGCGAAAACTTTCTTGGCGAAGGCGTTTTTAAATGATTTTCTGCCCACGAAACACACGAAAAACACGAAAAAAAACAAAGGCAAAAATAAAATTCTTTTTTCGTAATGCGTCAGTAAAAAGTTAGGAATTCATATTTTGACAAATGCGGGCGTAAAACAACCCTTCCTGACCTGAAATTTACTGTGGATTGATTGATAAGTAAAACAAATTAAATAACATACCCCACTAGTGGTGCTTGGTGGAAATAACCTCGCATTTTTAATTATCAAAAGACGAACTGTAAATGTCCATAATTAAATGGCTTTGCTATCGTTCGATTGAAATATCACACAAATTCTCTATGTTGGGAAATTTCCACCCAGCAC
>JANPDZ010000394.1:0-3058 GCA_031431735.1 Acidobacteriota bacterium
GCAAAAACCAAAAATTTGATAAGATTTTTTGCATAAACCAAAGATTTTGATGTAATTTTTCTCAGAAATAATCGTTTGTTTGCATTTTCAAAAATTTAATCCCGAACTCGGTCTTTTTTTGAGCGAATCAGGAGTTATCACTTATTCCGAATGACAGACAAGCGCGTCACTCCTAAGTTTAATTCGCTGGCGCACGTCGGCAATAAATCTTTCTTTAACCTTTTACTGTGGCATTACACGAATGGCTTTGATAAATTTTGTTTCCAACAATGTGAATTTGACAGCTACGCGCCAAATTGCGAAAGTTTCAAAAGATTGGTTTAGGAAATTTGAGATTTAGAATTTTTAGATGGAAAAGCCCGAAATAATAATCCGCGAAGTTGAAACGGTCGAAGAAATGCGCGATTGTATTGAATTGCAGCGCAAGGTTTTTGCCTCGCCGGATCTGGAAATTTCGCCCGTTCGCCATCTTATCGTGGCGCACTATGCGGGCGGGTTTACGCTCGGCGCGTATTTGAGAGAAAGACTTGTTGCTTTTGTTTTATCGCTTCCGATGTTTCTTGCGGAGAGCCGCGACCACGCTTTTTATTCGCATATGACGGCGGTCGAGACCGGTTTGCAAAGCCTCGGGATCGGCGCGCGCCTTAAATGGGCGCAGCGGGAACGCGCGCTGGCGGAAGGCGCAAATTACATCAGATGGACCTATCAACCCGTGCTGGCACGCAACGCATTTTTCAATATCGAACGGCTCGGCGCGAGCGTTAATACTTATATGCCAAACTATTACGGCACTGATGCCGAAGCAAGTGCCGAGCAAAAAAGCGCCCAGCAAGGCGTTGACAGCGACCGGCTTTTTGCCGATTGGTATTTATCATCGCCGAAAGTAATTGCGCTTTCGAAAGGCGAAAAGTTTGAAGAAACAAGCGAAGTTGTCAAAACGATTGAGATTCCGCCGAACTGGAATGAATTGGTTGTTAAGGACACAAAAAAAGCGATTACCGAACAATCCAGAATAAAACACGAATTTCAAACCGCATTTGCCGAAGGTTTGATCGTCAGAGGCTTTGAAAGAAGCGAAACAAACCCGAAATATCTGCTTTACAGAAATCTTTAATACAAAGGTGCCAAGACGCAGAGGCGCAAAGGAAGATTTTGGTAGATTTGCATCAAATTAAAGAGTTTTTTTAAAAACTTTGCGTCTTCGCGCCTTTGCGCCACCAGCGTTAAAATCTTAGCTTATGCCAATTTTCGACATCAATCCCGACATCACCCGCGCCGAGACGCTTTCGTCGCGCTTTTACACGGACGAGCGGTATTTTCACGAATCAAAAGAAAAAATCTTTGCGCGAAGCTGGCAACTGATCGGCACGGTGGACGAAATTAACAATCTTGCGCCTTTTACGATCTTAGAAAAGTTCCTCGATGTGCCCGTTTTAATTACAAAAACGGGCGAAAATCTGAATTGTCTTTCAAACGTCTGCACGCATCGCGGGAAGATTTTGATTGACGCACCGTGTAAGGCAAACGGAATCCGCTGCGGTTATCACGGCAGACGCTTTGATCTCAGCGGCAAATTTCTTTCGATGCCGGAATTTGAAGGCGCGAAGAACTTTCCGTCGGAAAAAGATGATCTATCGCGCATTCCGTTTGAAGCTTGGGAAAAATTTTTGTTTGCATCGGTAAATCCGTTTGCGCCGCTTGGAGAATTTCTGGCGGAAACACAAAACATCACGCAAAACTTAAATCTCGAAAATTTGCGCTTTTCGTCGGCGAAAGATTACTGCGTCAAAGCGCATTGGGCGTTGTATTGCGAAAATTATCTCGAAGGTTTTCACGTTCCGTTTGTTCATCCGGGGCTCAACGAAGCGATTGATTACGGAAGTTATAAAACCGAAATTTATAAATATTCGAGCTTGCAGACGGCTCTGTCAGAACCGCCTGCGATAGCGGGTGGTTTAAGTTTCAGCGGAACAACTTTTGATTTTAACAAAACAATCGCCGCTTTTTATTTCTTTATTTTCCCGAATCTGATGCTCAATTTTTATCCGTGGGGTTTGTCGGTCAATATCGTCAAACCTTTGAAACCAAATTTAACGCGCATTTCGTATCTGACCTTTGTTTCCGACGAATCGAAATTAAATCGCGGCGCGGGTGCCGATCTTGAAACGGTCGAATTTGAAGACCAGCGGGTTGTCGAATCGGTGCAAAAGGGAATCAATTCGAGATTTTATGATCGCGGAAGATATTCGCCGTCGCGCGAGCAGGGGACGCATCATTTTCATCGCTTGATCGCGGAATTTATGAATGTATGAAACATTTAACGACTGAAGAAATCGAAACAGGTTTAGACGAAATTATTGAATCGCCGAAAGATAACGGCACTTTGAAGTTGATTGTGCGCCGTCCAAAAGAAAATGAACGGGAAGTTTTGGAAACGGGCGAACTCGATATAAATGGAGGTTTGGTCGGCGATAATTGGCTGACCGAAGATGCCAACATTGAAACGCAATTGGCGATCATGAATTCACGCATTATTGCCTTGCTTGCCCAAGATGACAACCGTTGGCCGCTCGCCGGCGACCAACTCTACATAGATTTGAATTTAATGGACGAAAATCTTTCCGCCGGAACGCGCCTCGCCCTCGGTTCGGCAATTATCGAAGTTACGCCCGTGCCGCACAACGGCTGCAAAAAGTTTGTCGAAAGATTTGGATTAGACGCGATGAAATTCGTCAATTCGCCCGTCGGAAAGCAATTTCACCTGCGCGGGATCTATGCCAAAGTCGTCAAATCGGGCGCGATTCAGCAGGGCGATATTGTGAAAAAAGTTTGATTTCCCAGTCATACTTTGGTTATACTTCTGATTATGAAAACAGCAATTTCAGTTCCGAATGATGTATTTGAATTAAGCGAACGGCTGGCGAAAAAATTAAAAGTTTCGCGCAGTAAAATTTTCGCAATGGGCGTTAAAAAATTGGGCGAAGAATATGACGAAGAGGAAATAATTGCGAGTATTAACAAAGTTTGCGAAAAGGTTGATACTTCAGTTGATCCGGTT
>JANPDZ010000395.1:0-5099 GCA_031431735.1 Acidobacteriota bacterium
CCGCCCGCGCCGCCGCCGCCGAAATCGCCGCCTCCACCAAATCCGCCCCAATCGCTTCCGCCACCGCTGCCCGAACTGCTTGACGAACCGCCCGAACTGCTTCCGCTATTGGCGAGAATCGAACCAATAATCCACGGCAACGCGCCGCCGCCGCCGAATCCACCGCCGCCGCCGCCACGATTGCGACCGTTTTTATTTCCACCCGAACGGCTGAAAATAATAATCAAAACAAATATCAAAATGACCAGACAACAGACGACACCCGCGCCCGAAACCGAGCCTGATTTCTTTTCCGTGGTCGGTTCGGTTTGTCCGATGGGCGGAATTTCGGTGCCGCTGCGTCGGGCATCAATTGTTTTGATATAGGCGTCAATCGTGTCGGAAATTCCTTTCGCGTAATCTTTTTGTTTGAACGCCGGCACGAGATATTGGCGTTGCAATTGTCCGGCTAACCCGTCGGGCAATTCGTCTTCCAAATCGCGGCTGATTTGCGTTTGATATTTGCGGTCGTCAATCGCTACAAAAAGCAACGCGCTCGGATTATCGTCATATTTCGAGCCAATTTTCCAGCCGCGTGAGACCGCCAGCGAATAATCGAAAATCGGTCGGTCGCCGGTTGTTTTAACGGTGGCAACCGCCAAAACGACGGGCGGATTGGTACGCGCTTTGAAATCTTTTATTTTTTGATTGAGCTGCTGTTCCGTGACATCGTCAATAACATCCGCAAAATCGTTGATCGGCTGACCGTTATTGGCAATCGGCGCGTCGTTGATCGAAAACGGCTGATCGGTTTGCGGGAAAACATTTGTCCAACAAAAAAGCAATAGAATCAAACCCAAATTGATTCCGATTAATTGACGAAAATTTTTCATCTCTTTAAACATTCTGCCAGTTCGGAAACAAATACAAAAGTGAGTTTGTAAGGTTCTAACTTTCTAAAATCGCGTGAAGGCCAAAATGCAGGATGAAAAACAGGGCGACTCCGGCAAAAACAGAGAGCGAAACAAGCGGGCGTTTTCCGCCGTGATGATTGACCTCGGGGATCAGATCGCTGGCTGCGACATAAAGCGTCACACCGCTGGCGAGTGGCAATGCGTAAGCGACCGTAAAACCAACCGTCGGACCAATTAAATAAAAAAGCAGAACGCCGAGCAGCGTCATTAATCCGAGCAGCGAAGTTCCGATCAAAACTTCCCGAAAACCTTTTCCGGCCGCTAAGATCATCGAAGCGATCGTGAAACCTTCGGGAAATTTATGCAGTAAGATCGCCAGAAAGACCAAAATCCCGACCTTAAAATCAACCTGCGCGGCGGCGGCAATCGAAACGCCGTCGAAAAATGTGTGAATCAGAAGTCCGCCGACCGCCGTGTAAACCGATTTGGTCGAAATCAGATGGTCGGAATGGACTTCTTCGCCAAGGTGAAAATGCGGCGCAATCGTATGTTCAAAAAACTGCGTCAGAAGATAGCCGACAAGCAGCAAAATCATCGGGTAAATTAATGTTTCGGCGGTATAGGAATTTTCCTTTTTCTGCCAAAGTTCGACGACTTCGGGCAAAATATCAATAAACACGACGCTCAGCATAAACCCCGCGCCGAGTGCCAAAATATATGTCAGAATTTTTTTTAAGTTTTTATGAATACCGGGCGGGAAAAGAATCAATCCGCCAAGCACGTTTGCCGCGGCCGCAACGATTCCGAAAATGAGAAGTTGTATAAAAGATGCGCCCATATCAAAAGATGCAAACTCTTAACTTTAAACTAATTAGACGGGAAAGAAAAATAAGATTGTTTCGCGAGAAGGAAAAATAAGGCTCAAAGGCTAAAAAGTTTTCCACAGTTTAACTTTAGAAATTAAACACTTGATTAATACAAACTTTTTACAAAAATGTCTTGACAGATGATAAAAAAACGTCGTAATATGCTTGTAAGTAGTTGAAGATGCCCCAAAGAAAGTTTTCGGACGAAAAAAGTTTTCCACAAGTAGAGTGTTTAATGGTTTAAGCACTTTGTCCTTAGAAAATTTCAAATTGATAATGCGCGGAATTTTTTTTAGAAAAAAAGACGGTCAAATAAAAATCAAGGTTCCCCGCTTTTCTTCAAAGATAATTTAGCATAGATGGTGCGAGGTTTGCCAAGCGACCGAACGATATTTTTGTGTCTTGAAAACGGATTGTGGTCTTTGAATATGCCGCCGAAACAAGTCGAAAATCTACATAAATCGGTTCTTCTGGACGAAAGCGTGGAAATTTTGAATCCGCAAGCCGACGAGATCATTGTTGACGCGACGCTCGGTTTAGGCGGACATACGGAAGCAATTTTAGAGTGCGCCGAAAATTTACAGCTGATCGGCATTGACCAGGACCTTGAAGCGATTGAATTTGCCAAAAAAAGACTTGAAAAATATGGTGAAAAAGTAAAATTTTTTCACGCCAATTTCGCAGCCATTAAGACGGTTTTGAATGCGATGAAGATTGAAAAAGTGAATGGCATCATGGCGGATTTGGGAGTTTCGTCGTTGCAGTTTGACAGCGGTCAGCGCGGTTTTAGTTTTCGTTTCGACGCGCCGCTCGATATGCGTATGAACGCGGATTCTGACGAAGAAACAGCCGCCGAAATGCTTGACAGACTTTCGGAAACGGAAATCGCCGATTTGATCTACACTTGGGGCGAAGAACGATTTTCCCGGCGCATTGCGCGGCGGATTGTTTGGAAAAGAGAGCTCGGCGAAGCGGTCAAAACAACCAAAGAGCTTGCCGAAACGGTTGAAAAAGCAATCGGACGCGGCGGAAAGTCGAGAGACAAAATTCATCCGGCGACGCGCACTTTTCAGGCTTTGCGCATCGCCGTTAATCGGGAAATTGAAATTTTAGAACAGTTTATCCACGATGCGGTGGATGTTTTGAAAAAAGATGGAAAGCTTTTGGTCATCACATTTCACTCTTTGGAAGACCGTATCGTCAAACAAACTTTCCAAAAACTTGCAGGAAAATGTTCTTGCCCGCCGCGCCTTCCCCAATGCGTTTGCGGGGCAGAAAAAAAGATTGAAATATTAACGCGCAAACCGATTGTGCCGGGCGAGATTGAAACGAGTGAAAATCCTCGCTCACGAAGCGCCAAACTTCGTGTTTGTCAGAAACTTTAATTATTTTGGAGAAGAGTGTCATGAAAAAGAGAAATCTGCCGAAAACCCGCGAAAATATTCGTCGTGAAAAAGACCCGATTCCGTGGCGGTATTGTTTGCTGACACTCGTTTGCGGCGTCGTTTTGGTTGGCGGCTTTTTCCTGGCGGCGCGGTCGCATTTCTCCTCGATTGATTTTGGTTTTAAGAACTCAGATCTGAAAAAACAGATTGAAAATCTCGAATCCGAAAAACGCCGCCTGACGCTGCTCAAGGAAATCGCGCTCTCGCCTGCCGAAATCAAAAAAGCCGCGAAAAAGCTCGGTTTGACGGAAATGACCGCAAGCAGTTTTGAAAGCGTTCGGTCGAGCGGCGAGAAATCCGAGAAACCGCAAATCGCGAAAATTTCGGAAGAAAAAGCCAAAAAACCGGCGGCAGAAAAATCTCCTGACACGAAAACTGTTGAAAAACTCGGTAAAGACGGCGTTCCGAAAGATAAACCGCAAGCTGTCAAAAAAGAAGTCAGAGAAAAATCTCCGACCCAAATCGCCAAAAAGTAAAGAGTTGACTTTCCTTCAGCACTTGATTACGAACGTTTTCACGCCTGACGGCGTAGCTCTGAACAAAGAATAAAAATGTCAAAACGCGCCAAGAAAAAAATAACTAAAAACCCGATGCAGACGGCTTTTACGCGGTTTATGCTGATCGTTGCTTTTTTTGTTCTGTGGATTGGCGGGATCGGCGTGCGGCTTGTCCATTTGCAAATCAATCAGCACGAAGCCCTGCGCGATAAAGCTCTCAATCAACGTCGCGACACGGTCAAGGAAAAACAGCTTCGCGGGACGATTTACGACCGCACTGACCGCACTTTGGCAATGAGCATCAAAGCCAAATCGCTTTACGCCGACCCCTCGGAAATTGAAGATGTTGAGATAACCGCCAAAGAAATTGCCAAGGCTTTAAAGTTGAAAACAGCGGATATTTTTAAATCTTTGAAAGAAGCTAAAGACAGCGGCAAGCGATTTGTTTGGCTGGCTCGAAAACTCGATGAAGACACGGCGCGAAAATTAAATGAGTCGCTCGAAAATAAAGAGCTGAAGAAAGGCGATTTGCCGCGTTTTGCGGGTTTGCATTGGAAAGAAGAACAAAAACGCAGTTATCCGTATAACACGCTGGCGGCGCAGGTTGTCGGTTTCAGCAATGCGGACGACATCGGCAGCGCGGGAATCGAACAATCGCAGGAAGAAAATCTGCGCGGCGCAATGATCAAAAGCTGGCAAGACCGCGACCGGCTCGGCCGGGTTTATGACGAATCAAGCGAGGAAGACGAGCGCGAACCGCCGAAAGATGTGGTTTTGACGCTCAATCATTCGATTCAATATAAGGTCGAGCAAGCCCTCGAAGAAGGCGTCAAAAAAGCCGGTGCGAAATCGGGAATGGCGATCGTTATGAACCCGCAGACAGGCGAGATCTTGGCGATGGCAAATTATCCGACGTTTGACCCGAACAAGTTTAACGAAGCCGCGCCCGAAAGTTTTACGAACAGAGCGATTCACGATATTTATTCGCCGGGATCAGTTTTTAAACTCGTCACATACAGCGCGGCAATCAATGAAGGCGACATTAATCCGAACGGCGAAGTTGATTGTACAAAAGGATTTATCGAAGTTGCCGGACATCGTTTCAACGATCCGCACGCGACAAAATGGATGTCTTATGACGAGGCTTTGGCGGTTTCGAGCAATGTTGCGGCAATCAAAACGGGCTTGTTGGCCGGTAAGGAAAACTTTTACAATTACGCGCAAAAATTCGGTTTCGGGCAAGCGACCAAAATTGAACTTCCGGCGGAATCGGGCGGCATTTTTCGTGCGCCGAAAACCTGGAGCGGCGATAGCTTGGCTTCGCTGAGCATCGGCTATGAAATTAGCGTGACGGCGTTGCAAATGGCGACGGCTTACGCGACAATTGCGAATGACGGT
>JANPDZ010000396.1:0-6201 GCA_031431735.1 Acidobacteriota bacterium
AAAATCTACACGGAATTAACGTCGGACAATCCGATCGATCTGGTTCGCTATCAGGTCGCCAATTGCTATATGGGGCGCGCCGGATTGATCAATTCGGGCGGCGAATCAAAAGGCGAAAGCGATCTGGCGGATGCAGTTCGCACCGCCGTCATCAACAAACGCGGCGGCGGAATGGGTTTGATCTCGGGTCGTAAAGCATTTCAGCGTCCGACTGCCGAAGGCGTTGAACTCCTGAACGCGATTCAGGACGTTTATCTATCGAAAGAAGTAACGGTCGCGTAAAATAGTTGGCAGTCGCAGTTGGCAGTTGGCAGAAAATAGTTGAATTTATAAGTGATTCAAACAGACGATCAAGCGGTTCACCAGGTCGCAGTTGGCAGTTGGCAGAAAATAGTTGAATTTCCTCCGAAGTTTTGACTGCCGACTGCTTACTTTTTCATAGAATAGCTTTTGTAAACGGTTTCAATCCAGACATCGGTTTTGATAAAGCCTGTTCCGAATTCTTTGTATTTGTCGGGAAAACCCGCTTTTTTAATTTCGTCGAGCGTTTTCTTTTTCTTCATCGCATCCTGCACAATGCGCGACGTTTCAAGCAGCATTTCGTGATAATTCTTTAAATCGTCAATCGTCGAAACCGGTCCGTGACCCGGAATAAGACGCGCATCCGCCGGAATCTGTTTGATCAGCATTCCGATATTATTTATCAAACCCTGCACACTTCCGCCATTCTCTAAATCAACAAATGGAAAACGTCCGACAAAAAAATCATCGCCGAGGTGCGCGACATTCGCCTTTGTAAAGAAAATAACTGTGTCGCCGTCCGTGTGACCGTTCGGATAATAAACGGCGCGGACTTCTTCACCATCAAAATAAATTGACATTGATTCGGTATAAGTGATCATCGGCAACGCGACTGACGGATACGGTTGAACGGTTTGACCGAAAACCGAATTGACCTGCGAAAGACGTTTTCGCACGTTGGAATGCGCGACGATGATCGAATCCTGCCCGAAAAGCAGATTTCCTTGTGTGTGATCGCCGTGCCAATGCGTATTGAAAATAAAGCGTGGTTTTTCGCTGCCGAGCTCTTTCAGCGCGTCGCGCAGCTTTTTGCTGACGGCCTCATAATCGTCGTCAACGATCAAAATTCCGTCGCTTCCGACCAGTGCGCCGATATTTCCGCCTTGGCCCTGAAGCATATAAACATTGCCGTTGACCTTGGTTGTTTTAACGGTCACGTCTTGCTGATTCTCAAAATGAGAGTTGTCGTTGTGCGCCCAAACAAGCGGCACAGACAGACTCAGCACAATCACCAAAGATAAAATTCTTTGCATTTTTAAAACCTTCCGAATTGAAATTTGAAAACTCTTGAAAATCATAACAAAAAAAAATGAATCCGTTTTATTTGCCGTTGCGAAAAATGGATTGAAGTAAGTTTTTAACCAAAAATCTAAAAAATACGGAGAAAAAGAATGAAAAAAATTTTAGTGATAATGGCAATCGCATTGTTTTGCAGTATTTCGGCATTTGCTCAAAAGACCGACGGCACAATGGAAATGAAGGAAAAATCGCTTTACACGCGGCTTGGCGGTTATGACGCTTTGGCAGGCGTCACTGATGATTTTCTCGGGAGGTTGCTGAAAGACAAGGTGTTCGCCAAATTTTTTGTCGGCGCAAGCAACGATTCCAAGAAAAAAATCCGTCAGCATATCGTTAATTTTCTATGTGTCGCAACCGGCGGACCTTGTGTCTATACCGGACGCGATATGAAGACTTCACACGAAGGTTTAATGATAACCAAAGACGAATGGGACGCAAGCGTCAAACATCTGATCGCGACGCTCGATAAATTCAAAGTGCCTGAAAAGGAAAAGGGCGAGGTTTTGGCGGCGGTCGGCGGTCTGGAAAAAGATATTGTCGAGAAAAAGTAAATCTTACAATGTGAATCAAGAGTGAGAAGAAAAAAGATTTATCAATTACCAATTATCAATTAAATACAAGGGTTAAAAAAACGGCGCAAAACCTCTGAAATAATAGGTAATTGATAATTGATAAAGATCAGCGGCTCAAGCAGTCAGGCAGTTAATTTTTCTACTCTTATTTCACATTTAAAGCGAGATTTTTTCTTACTTCTCACTATTTATCATAGGACTTACGCAAAAGTAAAAACTATTTTCCGAAAGTCGCCGAAGGTGACAAATTTAATAGCGTCGGGTAAAACCCGAGGACCCGACAAGCAAGCGTCGCGTCCTCGGAAAGGGACGAATTTGTTAGCAATTTGTTCGACGATTACAGCGTCGGAGCGATTTTCGGTTTCAACGTCGGGTTTCACCCGACGCTATTAAATTAGTCGCTTTCAGCGACAAAAATGAACTTTGCGTAAGTCCTATATCACATATATCTGCCCTGTGTCATTTGATAAACGCCGGTCAGAAAAGGATTCGTTGCCTTTTCGCGCCCGACCGTCGTTTCGCGTCCGTGTCCCGAATAAACCGTAAAATCATCGCCGAGCGTTAAGATCTTGGTATTGATCGAATCTATCAACTGTTCAAAATTTCCGCCGGGCAGATCAGTTCGGCCGATCGAGCCTTCAAACAAACAATCGCCGACGAAAACCACTCTTTCCGATTCTTCAGCCATCACAATATGTCCGCGTGTGTGTCCTGGACAGTGCAGAATCTTAAACCTTAAGTGACCGACGACGTAAATTTCGCCGTCCTGCCAGTTTCGCGTCAAACGCGGCGGCTGTTCGTATTCAAAACCGAGAATTTTTAACTGATGACGCGGCATTCCCATAAAAAGCGGTTGTTCGGGCAAACCGTAATAAAAATCTTCATCGTCTTTGTGAAGAAAGATTTCCGCTTGTGGAAATCTTTTGTGCAAAGCGGAAGTTCCGCCGATATGGTCAAAATGGCCGTGCGTCAGTGTGATCGCTTGAAGCTGAAAATCGTTTTCGTTCAAAAACGATTCGATTTCCAGCGACGCTTCGCCCGGATCAATGCAGATTGCCGTTCGCGTCGCTTCGCAAACGACGACGCGCGTGTTTTGCTGAAAAGGTGTTAAGACAAATTTTTCGATTATCATACTTTTACAAGTTTATCTAAATAGTTTTCCGCATCAAAGTCTTCCGTTTTTCGATCTTTCAAGATAAACAAGATCGCTTGCCGATAAGTTTCGGCGGTCGGCAAGCCGGTAAAGCACGGCGTTTCGATTTCCGACAGACTGAGATAGCTTAGCAAAATGCTCAAAAGCATCCAAAGAAGCGTTTCTTCTTCGGTGCCGATCGGATTGTGTTTGTAGATTTTCCGGCGGTCTTCGTCAATTCCTTCGCAAATACGCGAAAACTCCTGTTCGCTGATTTTTGTCATAAATTAAATTAAAGCACAAAAATGTTTTGTTATTGGACGAAAAGCAGACATTTTTCTGATTTTTTATAAAAACTGTATGTAAAAGTTACACATCGGACTTTTAACCAAATTGATATAAAAATCTCATAAGAGCCAATATTTACAAGAGTTTTATAGCTTTGACGCAAATTTACAACTTTTGGCACAATGCTTGCAAAATACAGAAGCACAAAGGTAGTCAATCGGTATAAATCTCGGACGGACAACGAAGGAAGGACAACTAAGGACGACTTTTAACGAACAAGGGGCAGGTTATTATCGGGTAATCAGGCAAAGGTGAACATCTATGGCAAACGAATTAGTAAACGGAAAATTTCAATTATTAACGAGTTTGTTTGGCAAGGGCAGGAATTTTGACACGGAAATTGACGGCGAAAAGGTCGGCTTATTTTCAAAAATCTTTGGTTGCGGGCATCCAGATTTAAGCCGACCTTTTTCACACGGAAAATTCGGGTATCGGGTTTGTTTAAGGTGCGGCGCAAGAAAGCAATATAACACGGAAACACTTGAAACTTTTGGGAGTTTTTATTTTGCTCCGGTTAAAAAATCGGATTTGAAAATTGAAGTTTAATTTTTAGTTTTGAAAAGCAAGTTTTTGAAGCATCTACAATTTATTATCGGGGGAACGTTTCATTTATCTTCTAATCTCATAGTCAATTTAATTAAGGCTTTTTAGATTTGCTTTTCAAGATCTCAGCCGAAACCGGAATTTCCGGCTTCGGCTTTTTTCTTTTAAATCATTTCTTCATACATCAGGTAATGCGAAGATCGCATCCCGAGTTTTTCATAAACTTTTTGTGCCCGCCCGTTTTCTTTTTCGACATAGAGCCGAAAACCGCAGACATCTTTTTGTGATTCGGCGCGTTCTTTGACAAACTGATACAAAAGCCGATAAATGCCGCGCCCGCGAAAGGCGGGCAAAATATAAACGCTCTGAATCCACCAAAACCAACTGTCGCGCCAATCGCTCCATTCAAAAGTTATCATCAGACCGCCGACAATTTGCCCGTCTTCTTCCGCGACGGCATAAAAGCCTTTTTTTTCATCGTGAAAAACCGATTCGACACCGCTTTGCAAAATTTGCGCGTCGAGATTTTTGCCTTCGGTTTCAAGCGCCATTGCCTGATTAAATTCAACTAACGCCCGTGCATCCCATTTTTCCGCTATACGAATGTTCATAATTTCCTCTTTTCAACATTTAACAGTCAAATAAAATGTAAAATCTTTTGTCATACAATTCAATACATTCTTGCGTTTTCACCAAAAATAGAGTTACTATCTACTTGCATTCCAAAATAAGTAGTTTGACAAGTTTGTCAGCGAAATTGAAAGCCTTGTGTTTAGGATTCTGAAGAGAAGCTGACAAACTTCGGAAATTTTAACCTTTAAATAAATTAAGGAGGTAAATTAACCATTATGTATGCTCTCTTAGCTTTGGTTTCTTTAATTATCGCGGCAAGTTCGTTTTATTATTTTCAATCTCAAGAAAACGTAAGCACTGTGGTTCTGGTTGTTGGTGTCGTTTTTGCGATTTTGACTGCTGTTTTTGGCGTGATTTTTTTGTCAAGCAGAATTAATAAAACGGATGATATTCATATTACCGAATAATTGTCGAACAATTTTTGTTTAATTTCATGACAGGCGGCAATTTACAAATATTTTAATTACCGCTTGTCATTTTCGCCGTTTTTTAACGGACGGAGTGGGGCTGTGTTCATTTTCAGCCAATAATCTTTCTTCACATATTTACTCATTCTAAACCAGCAAAGTTTCCGCCTTCAACAATTACAAAATAAAACAATTTAAGAGAAATTTTTGAGGTTCTCGCTTCATTAATGATTTTTGTTTCAAGATACGCTATAATGTTGACAAAAATGTAAAGATTTATAAACTTTATATTTTAAGTTATAGAAAGAGTATTAAGAAAATGCCGAAAATAGCAGATATACAAGAAACACCAAATCCAAACGCCGTTAAGTTTATTTTAAAGGAACCGGTCAGTCACGGAACTTCGCATTCGTTTAAATCTATCGAAGATGCCGAAAATGACACGCTTGCCAAATCAATTTTTGATCTTGGCGATGTCGTTTCGGTTTTTTATATGGACAAAATGATCACGGTCGAAAAAACGGACGAAGCCGATTGGGACGAAATTTTGCCAACGCTGGCAGTTCCGATTCGGGCGGCGGAATCTATTGGTATCAAGA
Organism: Acidobacteriota bacterium; assembly: GCA_031431735.1. Lineage (GTDB taxonomy): Bacteria > Acidobacteriota > Blastocatellia > Pyrinomonadales > Pyrinomonadaceae > JAFDVJ01. The sequence continues at coordinate 5,615 of JANPDZ010000396.1, forward strand.
ACGGTAATGGAAACGGAGCGGCACAAGCGGTCGGCGGTGCGATTGCGGCAGCCCTCAGCGACAACCCGAAAATCGCCCAGATCAATGAATTGCTTGACGAAAGAATCCGTCCATATCTGGCAAGCGACGGCGGTTGGCTTGAAATCATCGGACTTGAAAACAACACCTTGCAGATTCGCTACGAAGGCGCGTGCGGGAGTTGCCCTTCGAGTTTAACCGGAACATTAATGGCGATTGAAAATATGATCAAAGATGAAATTGACCCCGAAATTGAGGTTGTTGCAATTTGATCGTGATAAAATTCAACTTTATCAAAGAAGGTTTTTGTGGCTTAATCGTTTCATTGAGAATCTTTTAACAAAGTTTATTTTCTTAATTTAAAAGAATTTCTTGACATAAAACCACAAAATTGTTCATAATCTTATGGTGACATCCTCGGAGAATGTCGCATCTCGTCTTGATAGGGTTCAAAAATCTACACCAAACCGCCAGTTTTTTTCATACCGGAAATGCTGTGTTTTCAATAAACGGAGGAGAAATATAGTGAATAGTGAAGAACTCGAACAAAGTTTAAGGACTGAATTCGA
>JANPDZ010000397.1:0-4115 GCA_031431735.1 Acidobacteriota bacterium
GGACACTTACAGTTTTGCCTGAAACCGAAAATTTATCTAAAGTCGAGTACTTATACCAAATTGCATTAAAAAAATGAGGTTCGAAATTACTTTCAAAATCAGCTAAAAGCTATTAGCTTTTAGCTGATTTTATGAAACTCATTTTATCGCGCAACTTGGTATTAAATCCTAAAAAGCGACATAAAACGACATATAGGAACTATTCGCAAATTGAATAGTTCCTATATTACATCGGTATTTATTGGTTTTTGGAAAGAATCAATAAAAATAAAATGGTGCGGACGAATGGAATCGAACCATCACGGGATTGCTCCCACAGGCTTCTGAGACCTGCGCGTCTACCAGTTCCGCCACGTCCGCGCGTCGGGAAAGGCAAATGTCAATATACAATTTGTCGCGTGAAAGTTCAAACCGTCTTTTGCTATGATAAAAGAGATGACGGAAAATTTGGCAGAGCGGCTTGCAAAAGTTAATGAACAAATAAGACGTGCGGCGCAGAAAGCGAGCAGAAACGCTGATGAAATAAAGCTCGTCGCGGTCAGCAAAACTCACGGGGCGGAAACCGTCAAAGAAGCCATTGCGGCGGGCGTAAGGGTTTTTGGCGAAAATAAGGTTCAGGAAGCCGAGGGCAAAATTTTAGAGATCGGACGCGAAAAAGCGGAATGGCATTTGATTGGACATTTACAATCAAACAAGGCGCGCAAAGCCGTTAAACTGTTTGATGTCATTCATTCGATAGATTCACTCGAACTTGCCGAAAGATTGGAACGTATCTGTGTAGAAGAAGATCGGCCGGAGTTAAAGGTATTTGTGCAAATTGATTTAGAACGCGAAACGACAAAAAACGGCATCGAAGAAAAAGATCTGCCGGCGTTGGTTGAATTTTTGCGCGGCGCAAAGCATCTCAAATTTGACGGTTTGATGATCGTGCCGCCCTTTTTTGAAAATGTGGAAAAGGTTCGTCCGTTTTTTCGGCGACTTCGCGGGATTCGTGATGAGATATTGCCAAACGGCGAGCTTTCAATGGGAATGAGCCACGATTTTGTGGTTGCCATCGAAGAAGGCGCGACCGTGATCCGCGTCGGCACGGCGATTTTCGGCGAAAGATTTTATAAAACGAGTTAATTTTATGCTTTTAGAATTATTTTATCCGGTTATTTTAGGTTTTATTGCGTTTGTCGTGATGGTCATTATTGTTTTCATGATCGTGCGGATGATTTTTAATTACACTGACCCGAATCCTTTTGGTACGATCGGCAGAATTTCCTACCGGCTTAAAAAATCTACCGACCGAATTGTTTATCCGTCGGCGAGTTTGCTCGCACGGATGCGAATGGATACGCGAATCGCCCCGTTGCTGACGATTTTTGCAGCGGTTGTCGTCGGTTATTTCACGTTGGGGCTTTTTGAAAATATTTTTAGGACGATTGACGGTGTCACGGTAGGCATCGTGCAGCGAAGCCTCATGCGAATTGTCGGTTGGCTGCTTTACGGATTTTTGGGCATTTATTCGCTTTTGATCGTCATTCGCATAGTATTTTCGTGGGTGATGGATTATTCAAATAGAATCTTGCGTTTTTTGGTGCGTATCACCGACCCAGTTTTAGTGCCGTTTCAGCGGTTGATTCCGCCGGTCGGTATGTTTGATATTTCAGCGATCGTCGTTTTACTTTTATTCAGTTTTTTGCAAACGGCAGTTCGTGCGGTCTTTTTGAGCCCGTGATAAATTTTACAGAAAAAAACGATTCGCTCGTTTTCAGTGTCCGCGTCGTGCCGCGAGCCTCGAAAAGCGAAATCGTCGGTGAACACGATTTTGCGTTAAAAGTTCGGATCGCTTCGCCGCCGGTTGACGGCGCGGCAAATGCCGAATTGATCAAACTTCTTGCAAAAACTTTCGGCGTATCGAAAGCGCAGGTCGAAATAATCAGCGGACAAACTTCAAAAACAAAGCAAATTAAAATCTCAAATTTGAAAGCCGAAAAATTCTTACAAGTTGTCGGTTTGAAATAGGTTTAGCCAGCGTGATATATTCAAACTTTTCAAATTAAATCCATAAAACAAAGGTAAATTTTCAAATGTCTGGACATTCCAAGTGGCACACAATCAAACATAAAAAAGGCGCGTTGGACGCCAAACGCGGCAAGATCTTTACAAAACTTATCAAAGAGATCACGGTTGCGGCGCGGGTCGGCGGCAGCGGCGACGTTGATCAAAACGCGCGGCTGCGTAAGGTCGTCACGGACGCGAAAGGTATGAATATGCCGAACGACACGATTGACCGCGCCATCAAACGCGGGACGGGCGAACTCGAAGGCGTCAATTACGACGAGATCACCTACGAAGGCTACGGCATCGGCGGGGTCGCGGTCTTGGTCGAAACAATGACCGATAACCGCAACCGGACGGTCGCTGAAATCCGCCATATTTTCTCGAAAAACGGCGGAAATATGGGCGAAGCGGGATCGGTCGCGTGGATGTTCGACAAAAAAGGCTACATTGTCGTTGATAAGGAAGCGAAATCCGAGGATGAACTTTTCGAGATCGTCACGGAAGCCGGCGCCGACGATATGCAAACGGAAGGCGACGTTTTTGAAATTTACACCGCACCCGAAAATTATCACGCAGTTGACGAAGCCATTAAAGCCGCCGGAATCGAACCGCAAGCCTCTGAAATATCAATGATTCCGCAAAACTACATCGCACTGACCGGCGACGACGCCAAGAAAATGCTCAAACTTTACGAAGCAATTGACGACAACGACGATGTCCAGAAAGTTTACGCAAACTTCGATATTGACGAATCGGAAATGGAGTAATTTTGAATAGCAAAAGTTAGGAAAGAAAACCTCAATGATAAATTTCCTATTTTGGAATGTTGGCAAAAAGCCACTTGAACCCCTCATCACAGAATTGGCATTTGAGCATAATGTTGATGTGATAATGCTGGCTGAGTATGTTGAGAATCCAACCAGACTTTTGCAGACCATCAATGCTGAAACCTTTCAATATTCTCGCAATGAAAGTTTTTGCGATAAAATTCGAGTTTATTCAAAGTTTGAAGATGCTCTCTTTCCATCGTTCAGCGAATCGAATCGTTATACAATCAGACATTTGCAATTACCCGGATTAGAAGATATTTTGTTGGCAGTTGTGCATTTTCCGAGTAAAATGAATTTTGCCGATAAAAGCCAAGAAGTGGAAAGTGAAGAATTGGCGAGAATCATAAAAGAAGCTGAAAACAGAGTTGGACATACAAGAACAATTCTACTTGGCGACTTGAATATGAATCCTTTTGAAAACGGAATGGTAAAAACAACGGGGTTGCACTCGGTTATGAGCCAACAAATTGCACAGAAAGGTAGTCGCACAGTTCAAGGCAGAGATTATCCGTTCTTTTATAACCCGATGTGGAATTTTCTTGGGGATTTTTCGCCATTTGTATCGGGAACGCATTATTATCACGCTTCCGAACATATTTCATACTTTTGGAATATGTTTGACCAAGTTTTAGTGCGTCCCGAACTTTTAGGAGTTTTTTCAAACGAAGATTTGAAAATCATAGATTCGGTTGGCGAGCAATCACTTTTGAACGAAAATGGTTTGCCAAACGCAAATTTTGCATCAGACCATTTACCGATTTTATTTAGTTTGAAACTTTAGTTTTGTGAGGTTTTATGACAGAAACAACAGAAACAGTAGATTTATGGGGCGATATTGTAACTGAACCGATTAGAACTCCTTCTGCTATTATGAAAGAGCAAGGAGCTTTATTAGAGCAAAAAACAAAGGGTATTTTGAGTGTTATTGTTAGCACTGAGAATATTGGACGCAATACATTTCAACATAAGTTTATAATCAAGTCTCCAAGTTTAAATTATAATTTTCAACTTTTTTATATAAACCAACCTATTGAATTGTTTCCATTAACTTTTTATTCTGAGGTAGCTTTTGGAATAAACAACAAAAATGCAGATACAGAAGCTGAGTTTATAGAAATTCTTAAAGAAATTCTTCAGTCAGCCAAAACACAAAACGTAGTAAATTCTTTGTTGTCACAAAGTATTGCAGCTTGATATTTCATAATTTTTGACATTGACGAAAGCGAAATGGAGTAG
>JANPDZ010000398.1:0-2807 GCA_031431735.1 Acidobacteriota bacterium
CCAAGTTGCTCACTTTCAGCGAGCTCATGACTTTTCTGAATCAACGTAGGGTTTCATTCGCTTCACTCATTACACCCTACGCTATTATATTTGTCACCTTCGGCGACATCAGAAATTCAAGTTGCGTAACATGAGTTATAAATTATTATTTACATATTCCTAAGCCGTCAAAAGGCGCATTCAACGACGCTTTTTACAATTTATTTTTCAAGATTCGAATGTTTTTTGATAGGTTTCTCCCATTTTTTTACGGATATGAAAAAACTGAATCCAAACTTTTTTTGTCTAATTTGGCTTTTGTCAATTCTGTGTTTGTCTGTCAGTTCCCAAACAGAGCTGTTGAATACTTTTCAAAGAACACAGGAAAAACTATGCACTACACAACAAATTGCGGACAAAAGAACTTATGATTTTCGCATTCTTCCGCGGGCCGATCAAAATGCCGGTGGCTTTGGAACGACGCCTTGGTATCGCAAATTATTTCCTTTTTTAAAAACTCCTGCCGAAAAATTCGGTATTGAAGATATTCGTTCGCTTCAAAAAGCATTTGCTCAACCGCGTCTGCCGGTTGGCGAATCAAAGCGTTCAAAACAGATAAACGAACAAATCGAGCAAAAACTCCTTGAGGAACAGCGGCAAGCCGAGCAGCTTTGGCAGGAATGGCTCAAAGAAAATCCAACGGTCGAAGCTGAAGTGAAAAAACAAGCCGAACTCCGTATTCGATACAAAGGTCTCGGCGCGGCTCTTTTGCCGAATTATGATTGGCGCGAACACGGGCTTGTGGTTGGAGAAGTTAATTTTCAGGGTTTTAATTGCGAAAGTTGCTGGGCTTTTACATCCGTTGATGCGATCCAGATCAGCCGAAAACTTGCCGCCCTTCGTTCGCCCGAAATCAAGGTTGAGAACCGTTTAGAGCCAAGTGTCAGGCAATTGATAAGTTGTATGGTTCCGGAAAATTTATACTGTCAGGACAATTGGCACGGTAAAGCCTTTTCTTTTATGGTTGAAAAAGGCCTGCCGTTAGGCGGAACCGATGTTTATGTTGCCAATAAATCAGGTCATATCTGCGATGCCGACGAATATATCAAAGCCTTGACCTGGGATTATCTCAGTGTCTCCCCGTCGAAGGTTTCTTCGCGTGAAGAAATAAAAAAAGCGGTTATCACATATGGCGCGGTAGTTTCAATGGTTGTTTTTGACAAATGTTTGTGGATGTACGGCGACGGAGTTTTCAATGAAGAACAAATTCGTGACGGCAATCACTTTGTACTTATTATCGGTTGGGACGACACCAAAGGCAAAAAAGGCGCGTGGCTGATAAAAAATTCCTACGGAACAAATTGGGGAGATCAGGGCTTTGGCTGGCTTGAATATGAAAGCAATAATATCGGTCAGGTCAGTGCCGTAGTTGTTGCCGATCCGAAAGAAGAAGAAAAACTTACAAAAAGATTAAATCGTCAGTAACCTGGAGTAGATTATGAATGTTTTATCAAATCATCTTATTGCAAAAGTCTTTGTCACGACTCTGATTTTAGGACAGTGTTTTAACACTTCGGCTCAATCCAACAATTCGGCGACACTTAATTTTGACCCTAAAATTAACGGTTTCAGCTTTGCGAATTACCGGAATATAGGCGATTCCTGGAAAGATGATTTGGGAGCTGATGACCTCATCAAGTTGTTCGGTGTCAAAACAGCCTGCAAAACCGGCACCAATGCCGCTAATTGTGTTCTCCACGTGGCGGCTGAAAAATGGAAGAACGAAATTCTCGAAGCGATGAATATCGGACATTGCGAAGGAATTGCTGTGGCATCTTTGCGGATGAATACGGGTCTCGCGTTTAAGAAAAGAACCTTGCCTGCCCAATTTCAATCGGGCGCAAAAAACACTTTCAGCCTTCAACGTAACCAACTAATCGAAAATTACATTTCTTATTTCTGGGTTACACAAACTTTTGAAGAAATAAAACGGCAAACCGACGAAACCGTCAAACGCGGTCCGCTGTGGATCGCCAAAACACTTCAGGCTTCAACGAACGATAATACCGATACCTATTTGATTGAAATGTTCAAATACGAAAAAAACAGAATATCCGACGGTCATGCCGTCGCGCCTTTTGCGGTTGAAGAAACTGCCGATCGGTATAAGATTCACGTGTACGACAACAATTACCCGGGCGAAACACGATTTATTTATGTCAGCAAAACCGGCAATCAGCGATGGGAATATAGCTCTAAATCCGATGCCAAAGCCAAACCGGATTATATCGGCGATTCCTCAACCCCGACGTTCCGGCTGACCGCGACATCGTGGCGCGAAAACAAATGTTTTAAGTCAACCTGGCGCAAAGACGTTGACAACACCGGTTGCGGCGCGACCGCCGATCTTCTAAACAAATCTCTTTTTACAAACGCATTTTTTCAAACAAATAGCTCTGTCCGACCTCAAGAGAATGACTACGAAACCGCCGATTTTTTTCTGACCGGCGAGGGCGAGATGCTCGTCACGGATGGAGATGGAAATCGAATTGGTTACGACCCCAAATCAGATCGTTTTTACGAGGATATTCCTAACAGTAATGCTGATTTGCTGATCGGCGGTTTTGGCGAAGATCTGCCGCATTTCACCGTGCCTTATGAAGATTCTGACCAAATTTACAAAATCGTCTTTTCCGGGAAATATCTGGACAAGAACGAGGAAAATGAACTTGATTTTGTATATTCAGGCCCCGGTTTTACCGTCGGATTCGACGGAATATTGCTGGACCAGGGTGAAACTTTGGAAGCGACCATTTCAAATGATGGGC
>JANPDZ010000399.1:0-7936 GCA_031431735.1 Acidobacteriota bacterium
GATTACGTCGGTTGGATACACGGTAATACAATCGAACTCACAAAAACAAAAGATGAAGCGGACATCACCACCGTTCCCAATTCTGTGCCGATCGGAACATTGCGGACAATGCCTGATACCTCAACAACAACTGTTAGACCTTCAAGCAATCGAACATATATTCGCGGTTCTCGCGGCGGATGCTACTATATCAACAGTTCGGGCAATAAATCTTACGTTGATAGGAGTCTTTGTAATTAGTGGAATTGTCAAGTTTTCGTTTATAATGCGAATCAGTAGTTGAAATAATTTGCCGGTTACTAAGTGCTTCTCTCTGCGTTCTTTGCGCCTCTGCGTGAAAAAATGTTTCACGCAGAGGCGCAAAGAACGCAGAGAAAAACCAAGTTATTTCAACATTTATTTCAACTACTGACTCGCATTATTAGTCATCTATTATGTCCATTCAAAATCCGAACGGCTTTTCATCGCTTAAAATTTTACTCCACATCAGCTTTTTTATAGTTGGAATCGTAACGGTTCTGCTGGGTCAGATCTTGCCGATGCTGGCTGTCAATTTATCTTTAGACGACGAACAATCGGGATTTTTCTTTACCGCTCAATTCGGCGGCTCGATTATCGGCACAATTTCAACCGCTTTTTTGATCAAACGATTTGGTTTTGTCAAAACTCTCGGACTGGCTTTTTTCCTTTTTATTATTGGATTAAGCGCAATCAATTTCGGTGGTTTGGAGATTAGCCGGGCGAGCGTGTTTATTTACGGCATCGGCATTGGTCTCGCAATTCCGTCAACTCTGATGCTGACCGCCGCGCTCAATCCGGTTAAAACTACGTCAGCTTTGAATCTGATGAGTTTCGTCTGGGGACTCGGCGCAATTGCCAGCCAACCGTTTGTCAGTTTTCTCGGTAACGGGAAATTTATTGTCCCGACACTGCTATTGGCGGTAATAAGCATCTTTTTCGCAATAGTTTATTTGATTTCATTGAAGACTTTTGGAGTTCAAGGAGATGATTCGGCTTCGGAACAAAGCACAGCCGGTTCGATCTGGAGTAATCCAAAATCGTGGCTGATCGTCGCCTTTGGGTTTTGCGATGTCGGCATCGAGAGCGGAATCAGCGGTTGGCTCACTTCATATACTTTTCGTTCAGATTTGCCGACCGAAATTTCGTGGCTTTCGGCAACTCCGATCTTCTTTGCATTTTTTGTTGCGGGGCGCGGAATCGCGGCAATTGCCGCCCGTTTCTTATCCAATAATCAAATTATTTGGGCGAGTTTGCTGATAACACTTCTGGGAACGATTCTGCTTATTTTGTCCGGAGGCTGGCAAACCATTTTCTTTAGCGCGGCGATTTTGGGACTCGGTTTAGCAGCAGTTTTTCCAACCAATATGTCTAGATTTACTGAAACATTCGGCGCGGCCGCCAACTCTCAAACCGTCCCGCTTTTTGTGATGGGAAGCGTCGGTTCAATCACGATCACGTGGCTTATCGGTTTCGTTTCAAATCAGTATGCGAACAGCCTCAACGCGGGGCTCGCTGTTTTGCTTGGTGCGGCAATCATCTTGCTTATTTTGCAAGTTTTGTTTCAATCTATCAATAAATTCAAAGGCAAAAGTTATTAACGGCGAAAAACCACTCCGGCCGAAGTGGTTTTAATTTTCTTAAATTATAAGAAAATTTACTGTACACAAACTTTGTATGGACTGACATAATTGCTGGTCGGAATAAATGTCGTCAAGCCTTCAAAGCAAGTGTTGGTTGTGGCGAATCCGGTGAACTCCGCGCCATCGCCGGTGCCAATTTCAGTGATCGTAAAATGAAGCTGCTGATATGGCTGTTGGGTGGTCTGCAATTGATCCCATTGACCGGTGTAATCAGGGTATCCGGGAATTGTGATTGATTGATCGGCGTTCAAAGTCATTGAAAAACTTTGCGTCGAACCCGAAAAAAGTTCGCATTCAAAAAATGAAGACAATCCGGTTCCGGTGCAGTTTGTCACCAAGACATTTGCCGAGGTTATTTGATTGGTCGCATATGCGGGCGTTGGAATGATTGAGGCGACATTGTTGAGTGGATTGGTTTCGGGGTTAGTTGCGGTCGAAGCCGTCGCTTTGATTTCGAGCGTGCGGGTCGAAACGGGAAGCACCAGTGTAAATGTAAATATTTTTGTTTGATTAACTCCCGATTTGGTGATATTACCCAACGCACAATTCAATTTTCTTGCAACGACCTGACAACGCGAATCAATTCCCGAAAGCGTTCCCAAAATATATTTTTGCGGACTCGTGTTGGTTTCAGGTAAATCAACAACAACAGTCACACCGGCAGCGGTTGAACCTCCAATATTCTTGACATTGACCGTGTATAAATAGGGCGATCTGACTTGCGCCGAACTCGGTCCCGTCAATAAAACACGCAGATTCGGCGGTTGCGTTGCGGCCGACGCAGTGACTGCGCCAAACCCAATAAAAACCAGTAACAGCGACCAAAATGCAATAGACAAACTCATTTGTTTTTTCATAAAATTCTCCTGTTTTCTTTTATTTACAAGCAATTTTTTAACTTGTGATTCAAAGAACGCAGACACTGATAATTTCTTGCAACCTTTTTTGAAAAAATTGTAAATGCACACCTAATCAATAGTTTAACCGAGCAGAAAATAAACAATTGATTTTTAGATCGTTAAAACGCGGAGGAATTTAAGCAAGGTATTTTCATAAAAGATCACGTTCAGAGTCCGAACCCGAAAGGCACTTTGCCAAACCGCCACGATTTGCCGGCAGAGGCAAGTCCAAGCACGGACTCTAAACGAATATTTCCCAATTCACAAAAAATTCATATACAAATCGGGTAAAAATCGGTTAATATATTGGCAGTTCTTAACAACTTGCACAAGATATTGCGATAACGTCCGTATTGTTTTGAGTTAAACCAATAAACAATAACCATTAAAGGAGGTGATTCCATTGATAACGGGTAGAGTTTTGCTCTTAAACTTTTCTTATGAACCGCTTGGCACGATTGGTGTCGCGAGGGCGATTTGTATGTGGTTTTCGGGTAAATTAACAGTTGAAGAAAACGACGGCGATAATGTTCTGCATTCGCCATCAACCACATTTCCGGTTCCTTCGGTCGTCCGGCTTCGAACATATGTTCATGTCAAACGCCGCCGACAGGAAACCACTATGAAACGGGCGCGAATTTACATTCGTGACCGCTATCGCTGCCAGTATTGCAGTGAACACAAACACGCTAAAGATTTGACGCTTGACCATATTTTGCCGCGCGCCCAAGGCGGCGAAAGCACTCCGCACAACCTTGTTGCGGCGTGTGTCAAATGTAATCAGCGCAAAGGAAACCGCACGCCCGAACAGGCCAGAATGCCCTTGTTGACTTCGCAAAAACTTCTGCGTTTGGGCTTAGACCACGTTCTGCTTTGCCACTATGCCGAATCGCGTCCCGAATGGAAGAAATATCTGTTTATGGACGATTTGGCTGAAGCGGAAGTAAGATTAGCGGCTTAGGAATTTGCGATTTGCAATTTGCGATTTGCGATTGGGTTTATCTCCAATTTCAAATCATCATTTTGCATCGCAAATTCTTTTTACTTTGAAACCAAATTTTCCCCGACAATAGCAAATGAACAGTTTTCATGAACAGGCATGGCTTTACGATTTGGTTCATCAAAAACCCGCCGATGGCGAACAGATCAATTTTTACGAACGCGCCATCAAGCGTTTTGGTCAGCCGGTTCTCGAACTTGCAAGCGGCACGGGAAATTATCTCGTGACGCTTGCCGAAAACGATTTCGATATTTCGGGAACTGAAAAATTTGAAGAAAGATTCAATATTTCACAAGAAAAAGCTGACGCGCGCAATGTCGAAACTAATCTTTACAGCGCGGATATGCGCAATTTTGATTTGAATCAGAATTTTCAACTGATTTTTATCGCCGGAAACGCTCTCCAACATTTAAAAACAAACTCGGAAGTTGCCTCGTGTTTGGCTTCTGTCAAGCGTCATCTTTTGCCGAAAGGTAAGTTTATCGTTGAGGTTTTCAATCCGTCAATTGCTTTACTAAACCGCAATCCGAACGAACGTTTTTTTGTCGGAGAATACCGCACCGAAGAGGGTTGGATCGTCATTACGACCAATGTTTGCTACGATTCGGCGACGCAGATAAATCATATTGATTGGCATTACAAAAACCAATATTGGAAACAGGAACAAACTGTTTCGTTCACGATGCGCCAGTTTTTCCCGCAAGAATTAGACGCGCTTTTTGAAAACAACGGTTTTTGTATTGAAGCCAAATACGGCGATTTTGACGAATCCCATTTTACAAGCAATTCACCGAAACAAATCATTGTTGTTTCGCTCGCCTGAAAATTTGTAATCCCTCAGTGATAAGTTTTTTTGAAAGTAAATGAAAACTGAAAAGACTGGAGCGCAAGCGTCCCCGCTTGCCATGAGCGTCGCTTCGACGCGAAAAAGCCTTGTTAATTTCGACGGTATGAGGCTCACAAAAGCCGTTTTCGCGCCCTGCGCTCAGGCAAGCAGGATGCTTGCGCTCCAGTCTTTAAGCCTTAGTTTTCTTTGAAAATAACTTATCACTGACGCATTACGAAAATTTCGGTTATTCACTTGTTTTTCCGGTAATTCCCAAGCTAGAATAATTGTTTAATCAGAAACGGAACGAATTGGTCGAAACCTTTTCGCTCCGTTATTTTTTTGGAGTAATTTATGAGAATTTACAAAAATGAAAACGAAATTAAATTGCTCGTCGAATCGTTTGAAACCGGAACAATTGCCGAGAAAGATTGGCGTCACGCCGAACATTTGATAGTTGCGCTTTATTATCTTTCGCAACACGATTTTGAAACGGCTTTAGAGAAAATGCGCGGCGGAATTTTCAATCTATTAAAATCGTTCGGCGTTGATCTATCGAAAGAAATACCGTATCACGAGACGTTAACGGTTTTCTGGATGCGGACGGTTGACGATTTCAGAAACTCAAAAGCCGACCTTTCGATACCTGAGATCGGAAATGAACTGATCGCCAAGTTCGATAAGAACTATCCCTTAAAGTTTTACAGCCGTGAACTCCTTTTCGGCGAAAAGGCGCGCACGCGCTTTATCGAAGCCGATCTGAAGCGACAAGAAGCACAATTTTGAAATTTATTCGCAGATTGCGCTTCTTGTTCCGGAGCCGGAAACAATGATTTTACTCGTAAGCATAAGTCGGTGCCGATCCCAGCGAAGCCTTGTAAATAAAATAAATGGTTGAATAATAGCTTTTGTAATACTTCAAATTTCTGATTTGAAATGACTGATAATTCGGATCCATCACGACCAAACCGCTGGCGACATCGCCCAGCCCGGCACCGGCGACGATCACGTTCATATGATAGCCTTTGACTTTCGGTTCATAGTAGGCGACCATCACCGGGCTCCGCGCCAATACGCCTTCTAAATATTCAAAAGTGACCTTGTCATTTTTCTTCTGGTCGTAATGAAGATGCCAGCGTTGATCGTGAAGCAGGCGATGCATTCCTTTTTCGGTCAAGGCACCCTCATTTTCCCCTTCTTCCCAATTTATCAATTCTTCGTAATCGTAAATCAGATCGCTGACACTAAGATCACGATTAAAAACGGCTTTCAGCCACCACGACAGACTCGCCGCCCAACAATCATTTTGGTTTTCTCCCTGCCATACAGGGGAATTTTTGATATGTTCCAATCCCATAATTTTTTCTCCTTCAACTTTGGCGATTTTTCGCCTTTCACTTATTAATGCGTTAAAATTCCGGAAAAACTGTCATTACGAAAAATTATTTTCAAAAAAAAAGAAATGTGCGTTTTTTTCAACGTCACATTTCTTAAACCTACTTCTAAGGTTGTGTTTTGAAATTGAGCCTACTCAGTTATCAACCTATTCCTGAGCCGTAAAATTCAGTTCGCTGATTTCCTCAGTAACCGCTATAACTTGCGGCATGAACTGATATTTTTTGGAAACGATACTGAAAATATAAGTCTGCCCGACTTCGACTTCTCCAAAACGAAAATAGCCGAAACTGTTTGTCCGAGCGGTGCGCGTCGTGCCTTGTTGATCGGTCAGATAAACAATCGCCCGCGAAACGCCGCTACCTCCGGGCGATAGAACTCTGCCCGAAACCGAAACGCTTGCCGCAGACGGAATCAACGATTCAAATGCGCCTTTGTCAACCGTTCCGCTGACGATTCGATCATAACCGCCGCCGCGTGCATCCGTCGCTAAAACTGAACTGTCAAACGGGTCAACCGCGTTGATATTGATTCCCGAATTTAACGCCGGACTGTTTGCCAAGAGCAAATGTGTCGGAACATTTCCCCCGTTGTCGGCAAGCGCGGCAAGCGACGGGTCAGCATTTACCACGTCATTTGTTTGCGAAAATGTTCCGATCGGAAAACCGTTTGTGTTTTGAACCAAATTTCCGCCGACCGATGTAATTGCGCCGGAACTCAGTTCGATGTCGGGCGAAATCGCGGCGATGTTGTTGGCGACGATGCTGTTGCCGATATTGAGCGTTCCGGCTGAAAAAATTCCGCCGCCTGTGCCGCCGCTCGTGCGGTTAAAAGCGATGGTCGAATTGCGGATATTTGCCGTTCCCGTAACGTAAATCGCGCCGATTCCCGTGCCGCCGTCCGCGTCTAAATTGCCGCTGACAGTCGTGTTTGCCATATTCAAAGTTCCGCTGACGCTGAGGGCGAGTCCGGTGTTTGCCGAATTATTGTTGATGGTCGAATTGATGATGCGGTGTGTTCCGCCGCTCAAGTGCGCCGCGCCGTAAGCGGTTGCAAAATTGTTTCTGACAATCACTTGATCGAGCGTCAGATTGCTGTTGTTTTCCGCCAGAATCGCGCCGCCGAAACTTGCTCCGGCATTACCGTTTGCCAGCGACAATCCCGAAATATTTACGGTTGCGTTGTTAAGACGGAAAATGCGGTTTGTATTTTCGCCCGAAATGACTCTGTAACTCGAGTTAGTATTTTGGATGCCGATGATGTTGACGTTGTGATTTTGGATGACAATCTCGCTTCCGCCGAGCGGAATTATCCCGAAAGCATTATGGGCAAAAGTTATCGTGTCCGTTCCGAAATTAAGTGACGCTTGATAGACGGCTTCACGAAGCGAACAATCAATATCGCAAACTAAATCGTTGCTATTTTCGTTTTTCGTAACAATCAGCGAGGTGTTGCCTGATTGATCCTCAAACGCGCCGATGTCAACGGTTGTGTCGGTAATGCGCGGAAATCCTGTGCCGCGTGTGTCGTTTGTCAGCGGCGCATTCGTCAAAGGGTCAACCGCAACTGCGTTCAAACCGCCGTTTCGCGCCGGACTTCCGGCTTGCAGCGGATGCGAAACAACCGGAAATCCGCCCTGACCGGAATTAGTTGGCGCAAGCAGCGGATTAACGCCCGTGATGTCGTTCGGCTGCGTGAATGTTCCGGGTGGTGTGCCTTGCGTGCTGCCGATTAAATTTCCGCCGACTGACGTAACCGTGCTGTTGATTGAATAAATATCCGGCGCAAAATCCGCCGTGTTTTGCGCGACGATGGTATTGCCCAGATTCAAAATTGCGCCTCCGACATTAAAAATTCCGCCTGCGGCTCCGCCAATCTCACTCGTATTATAGACAATCGTCGAGTTACGAATTGTCAAATTCCCGCTATTGCAAATCGCGCCTGACGAAGTTTGGTCATTTCCCGGGTCAAAGTTGTCGGTCAGCGTAACATTTGCCATATAAAGATTGGCATCAGAATCTTGATTGTAGATTGCCAAACAGGTTGATGCGGTATTGGTGGTAAATGAACTGTTCGTAATATGATGAGTTCCCGTTCGCACAACAATTGCGCCGACAACCGCCGTGTTATTGCGAACCCACACGCGGTTAAGCGA
>JANPDZ010000400.1:0-4832 GCA_031431735.1 Acidobacteriota bacterium
AAAGTTGCGGAATTGCCCTAATATCAAGCAATTTGACAAATAAAGTGATTAGAATTTAGCAAAAGCAACTTTTGTTTCTCGTTAAATTCTCCAAATAATCACAGCAAATTAGCTGATTTTCGTGAAATTTGGATCTACTGAAACTGCTTTCTTTTTAACCAATTTCTTTGAAACAGTCCACAAACCCAGAATGTCTTCGTCCTCAACCGCCGGTTCTTTTTTTACAAGCCGTTCGAGATTCGATAAAAGTTTCTTTGCCGATTCTTCGGAAACGATTCGGTAAGTGAGGTTCACATCTTGCGGAACTTCAATAATTATTTGACCCATATTGCTAAAATTATAACATACCGAATTGCTGAAGTATCCTTCAAAGCCTGCAAAGTTTTAAGGATCTGTTCAAATTAATCTGACGGGATTTTGTTTAATACTTATAGGCGCAAAAAAATATTAATCAGCGGTGAATTTGAACTTGTATAGGCAGTTACCGCATTATGCGGGCAGACTTCGACATCAGGTTGTGGCAAAACTTCTCTCAAAAATTTCAAATCTTCCATTGCGTCTGAAAGTTTATTTGTATGAGTGCAAATGTTAGTTGTATATTGATTTTGGTCAGTTTTATAGGCAAAAACGAGATATGTTTCATCAACCTTAAAAGGAAAATCACAGGTTGTCGAATCACCGACAATCGCAATTTTAGAGAATTTTTTACTATTGCCGAATACCTCCGATATTTCAAAATCAAACAAACTAACTTCCGTTTCCATTTCCTTATCTTCAGATATTTTTATTTTTATTTTTTTCTCTGCTGAACTAACAGCTTTGCCTATAAAAACCAAATCGGCCCGATAGAAAGCTCCGCAAGAACTTATCCCGCCGCAATTACAAGCCGAAACGCGCTCAAGATTTCCAAGCCAAAGTGTCAGAGCAAGCGCGAAGATAAAGAGATAAACTTTGTGATTCATAAAGCCTCTGTAAGATTTTTAATTTACAAAGGTTACGATGTTACGAAGAGGATAAAGGTTTTATTTAGCATTTTTCACATCGAATTCTTTTTTGCTGCTGCGGAGCACGAAGATTATGCTGATGAGAATTAGCAGAATTGAAAAAAGCGTCAGCAGAATTCCCAAAATGATGCCGATGAGGGCAATGTCTTCAGTGTTCGAATTGGTGGTCGAAGTAATTGCCCGATACGAAACGATGAAAATGATGATGCCTAATATGACGCCTAAAACTCCTAAACCTAATGCTATTTTCCAAAACATTTGTTTATTCTCCTTTTTGTAAATCGTCGAAAATTATAATTGAATAATGGGGCACAAGCCGTCCGATGTATTTGTCGCGGATTTGGTCGTAATCAGTACGCTTTTTAACAACAAGTTTCAAGTTCAACGTAACTGCACCGAGCGTAAAAACGTCCGACTCCGCCGCGCCGAGTATTTCATACGGGTCATAAATCGTTCCGCCGAATCTTTCAAAAAGAATTGCGGCGACCTGATACTTGCGTCCTTCGAAAGCCATGATTGAAAACTCGCCGAGTTTATTGCTTTTGAATTGTCCGAAAAAAATGCTTTGGGCAATTTTAAAATCGCGCAGGGCGAGGTAGGCGTTCTCAACCGGTTGTCCGTCGGGAAAGACGATCTTGCCTGCAACTTTTCGTTTGATGAGCGCCGGCGGCAACTTAAAGAACAACTTCTGAATTTTTGTTTTTCCGTCAATATCAAAAATTTCGGCTTCCGGGCGGTTGAAGGTATTCGGGTAAAAAAAGGTTTCATATGGCGATAATTCGGTCGGTTTTTCGGCAAAATTTATGCTCAAAGTATATTTTCCGCTTGGCACGTCCGAAAACGAAAACTTGCCCGAACTCCCCGAAATTCCGATAAGTCGTGAATCGTTAATCGGATCTTGGGAACCAAGCGGCACGAGTTCGATTTCGGTATATGGCAAAACCTTGCCGTTTGATTTGAGCAATTGTCCTGAAACCAAGCCTTGTGCGGAAAATTCGACCGCCGAAAGCGTAAGAAAAATGACGAGAATGAGCGGGCTGATCTTCATATACCAAATTTATCACAAATCTTCAAAGGTTTTAACAATAGTAGTCGGACATAAATAATTTCAGTAAAAAAACTGCTGAAATAATTGATATTTGATAATTGGTATTTGATAAATTTGCGCCCACTGCCTTGCAATTATCAATTGTCAAATTTCAGGTGTAAATTATGCACATCGGTTCAGCATATTTTTGTTGGAGTCGATGGGGCTTTGGAAGAAATTATCGCGAGCTATGAAAAAATTTAACCTCTGCGGGGTTGTTTTTCCGTGAAAACTACTCTTATAATCAAAAGCAGTTCACTTTTTCTTAACTTAAAATTTAATTTGTTAAAATGTCGTTTTGGCAAGGATTTCGGGAATAAATTGGCTTGCAAAAGAAATCTAGGTTAGAGAAGAAGTCTATTTTCAAACAAACAAAAAAGGAGATATTTATGAGCCGAATTTTTCGAGCTTTTTCAGGCATCTTGAGTGTGCTTTTTCTGAGTCTTGCCGTTTTCGCGCAATCGCAGTCAACGACGGGTTTGATTCAGGGTACAGTGGTTGATCCGAACGGCGCAATTGTCAATGGCGCATCGGTCAACGTTAAAAATACGGAAACAGGATTTGAGCGAACCGTGACGAGTAATTCGGACGGTTTTTTTAGTGCGCCGCTGCTGCCGCTCGGCAAATACCGCGTGACGGTGACGGCGAGCGGTTTTTCAAATTCGATTTTGGAAAACATCGAAATCAGTGTCGGGCAAACGCTCGGGCTTAAGGTCGAGATGAAGATCGGCGGCGGCGTCAATACGGTTGACGTTTCTGCCGGCGGCGAGGCCGTCGAAACGAGCCGCACCGAACTTTCCACTCAAATTAATGAAAAATCGGTCGAGAATCTGCCGATCAACCGCCGCGATTTTTCGCGTTTCGCGCTTCTGACGCCGGGCGTTTCGCTTGTCCAGGGACCGGATGGCGATGAAATTACGATCAACGGCCAAAAGGGAATTCAGAACAATATTTCGATTGACGGCGCGGATGCGAACAACCCGTTTTTCGGCGAACAGCGCGGCGGACAACGTCCGGCGTTCACGATTTCATTGGAATCGGTCAAGGAATTCCAGGTTGTGCCGGTCGGCGCGTCGGCTGAATTCGGCCGTGCATCAGGCGGATTTATTAACGTCGTTACGAAATCCGGCACGAACGAATTTTCGGGCGCGGCGTTTCTTTTCTTCCGCAACCAGGGGCTTTCCGGCCAAAATCCTGACGCGGTTGCCGCCAATCTGCCGACCGAAGATTTCCGCAATTATCAATTCGGCGGCAATGTCGGCGGTCCGATCAAAAAAGACAAAGCGTTTTTCTTTGTCGCTTACGAGCGCAACGACGGCACTAGCAGCAAGCCGAATTCGATTGACCCGACGCTTGCCAATATTTTCAGAACGCGATTTAATTCGGTCGAGCAAGGCATCATCGAGCGCACAAATGTCGCCGATGTTTTTCTTGGCAAAGTTGATGTTCAGATCAACAAGAACAACCTGCTGACTTTGCGCCACAATTACAGCCGCGCCGAACAAGTCAACGGAACGTTCGACGTGCCGACGTGGGGTATCAGCGCAAACGGACGCGAAACCGACAAATCAAATTCGTTTATCGGTCAGCTCGTGACGAATTTTTCATCGAATCTGCTGAACGAATTTCGTTTTCAATGGGCGAAAGAAGAACGTCCGCGTTTCTATGACGGTCCCGATCTGCCTGATACGACGATTGGAACTTTCGACGGTTCGATCTCATATCGGTTCGGTCGCCCGTTCTTTTTGCCGGTGCCGTCAAACGACACGCGGTATCAATTTACCGATAACTTTACAGTCATTCGCGGCAACCACGCGGTAAAATTCGGCTTCGATTTTAACCGCGTCAACGTTTCGCAGACATTTATCGGATTCGCCCGCGGCCGCTATATTTTTGCCGCGCCGACGATTGCCGGCGCGATTTCCGGGTTTCAGAATTATATCAATGGTACGAGTGCCGCTGCGCTCGCGCTTTATTTGCAATTTGCGCCGATCGGCAACCGCTCTGTGCAGCAAGCCGGAACACAGTCGTTCAACGTCATTGAGCCCGGAGTTTATATACAGGACAACTGGCAGGTCAGGTCTAATTTAACCTTGAATCTCGGTTTTCGTTGGGAAGGACAATTTCAGCCGGAAGCGATCAACGCGCCGAGCCAAACGCGCTACGGACAATTTTTGAATGATCCGCGTTTTCCTTCCAATGGTTTGATTCCTGATTTTAAGGACGGTTATCAACCGCGACTCGCGCTTTCGTGGTCGCCCGGCAAAGACGGCAAAACGGCGATTCGCCTTGGTGCCGGAATGTTTTATGCACGGATCCCGGGACTTGTTCTCGCCGGTCCCCGCAATACGGATGGTGTGATCGCCGGAAATATTTTCTTTGCGAATTTCCTTTGCGGCGGCGCCGGTTTGGGCGGTTGTCCGACTTATCCGGGAATCGTTCCGACGACCGGTTTTAATCCTTTTAATCCGGGCATTGCAGTTTTTGCAAAAGACTTCAAAAATCCGCGAACGATTCAATATAGCGTCAGCATCGAACGCGAACTCGCCAAAGGCTTGTCTATTTTGGTGGCTTACAACTACGCTAAATCAACGCGGCTGACACGCTTTGTCAATCGCGGCGACGGCAGACTTTATCCGGGCGGCGTTTCGCCGTTTGAACGTGCTAACGGTTCGGGTATCGGCGAAATTCGTTCAACCGAAAGTTCGGCGCGGTCGCTATATCAAGGATTAACGATTACC
>JANPDZ010000401.1:0-6404 GCA_031431735.1 Acidobacteriota bacterium
GAATCCGCAATCTTGCGGGTGCGATTTTGAACATCAACGGTTCGACCATCAACAATAATGCGTCAACCGCTTTCGGCGGCGGCATCAACAACGACGGCACGGCGACGATCATCAATTCGACGATCAATGCCAATCAGGCAACCGAGGGCGGCGGCATTTACAACAACGGAACAGCGAATTTAACGAATGTGACGGTCAACAGCAACTTTGCAGGTTTTAACGGCGGCGGTGTCCGCAATCTTGCCGCGCTGAACGCCCGCAATACGATTTTTGCCGACAACAGCGATTTTAACTCAACGCCGACCGACTTTTCGGGAGTTTTATCGTCGCAAGGCTACAACCTGATTGAAACCACGATCGGCGCGACCATCACTGGCACAACGACGGGAAACATCCCCGGAATTGACCCGAAATTAGGACCGCTATTCAATAACGACGGGCCAACCCAAACCTGCGCGCTGCTTCCCGAAAGTCCGGCGATTGACTCAGGCGACCCGAACAATTTCCCTTCAAACGACCAGCGCGGCACGCCACGCCCGAAGGACGGCGACGGCAACGGCACGATGCTGCCCGACATCGGCGCATTCGAGCGCGTCTTTTCGGGCAAACCGCCGTTTGATTTTGACGGCGACGGCAAAACCGACATCGCCATCTTTCGCCCGAACGGCGCGGAATGGTGGTATCTGCTCAGCACTAACGCCGAAAACCGCGCTTTTCAGTTCGGCGCGCCGACCGATAAAACCGTTCCGGCCGATTACACAGGCGACGGACGTAGCGACATCGCTTTTTTCCGTCCTTCAAACGGCTTTTGGTTTATCCAAAGAAGCGAAGACCGCTCTTTTTTCTCGTTTCCATTCGGCACTATGGGCGACATTCCCGCGCCCGGCGATTTTGACAACGACGGCAAAGCGGACGTTGCCGTTTTTCGCCCTTCGACCGGAACCTGGTTTATCAACCGCTCAACAAGCGGCATTTTGATCCAACAATTCGGCATCAGCGGCGACATTCCGGTAGTTGCCGATTACGACGGCGACCATAAATCGGACATCTCGATTTTTCGTCCGTCGGTCGGCGAATGGTGGCTCAACCGCAGTTCGACCGGGCAAACCATCGCTTTTCAATTCGGCGCGTCAACCGACCGGCCCGTACCGGGCGATTGGACCGGCGACGGACAAGCAGACGCGGCTTTCTGGCGACCTTCAACCGGATTTTGGTTTATTCTTAGAAGCGAAGATTTTTCGTTCTTCTCATTCCCTTTCGGCATTTCGTCAGATTTCCCCGCGCCGGGCGATTACGACGGCGATGCAAAATTTGATGCCGCGGTTTTTCGTCCTTCGCAAACGGCTTGGTATCTGCAACGCTCGACCGCCGGCATCGCGATCATTCAATTCGCCCAAGCCGGCGACATTCCGCTTGCTTCGCCGCCGGCACCTTAATCGAAAAATCTGAAATTCGCCGGCGATTGAAACTTATTTACAATTGTTAGTTGCAAAGTTAAAATTATCCCCTTAGTTCTACGCGTGTCAGATTAAAAATTAGCGGGTTAGCTGATTGCTAAAAGTTGATAGCTGACAGCTAAATGCGGACAAAATAGCCTTTCGTTGACTGGTCAGGTCAGGCCCATCAGCCGCAAGCGGATGGATCTTGACTACAAACTTTTAAGATGAATTACAAAAAAACCTTTATTTATTTATTTTTCGTTCTCTCTTTGGCTTGTTTCAGTCAAACGCTTTCGGCGCAAAGCACTTTGTCGGGCGACGGGCAGATTGATTATTCATTTGCGCCCGTCCAAATCTTTCCGCCGGGCGGCGATCCGCCGGTTTTGCGTTTTCTGCCCGACGGCAAGATTCTCGCTAAAGGAAGATTTGCTCCCAATCTTGGCGCGGCGACTCCGCTTTGGCGTTTTCTGCCAAACGGCCAGCGCGATATTTCCTTCAATGCTCCGACGGTCAGAGTTGATGCTTTTGAAATCCAGCCCGACGGCAAGATCGTTTACAGCTATCGCTATATTCAAGACCTTTATGAATTCTTTAAAATTGTCCGATTGAACGCCGACGGCAGTATTGATCCGACATTTAATTATACGTTTGTCGCGCTAGGCGCAATCAATTCAATAAATATTTTGCCCGACGGCAAGATTTTGATTGCCGGACGCATCATCGAAAAGACGGATAACGGCGTTGTTAAATATGTCGCAAGGATCAATGCAGACGGCACTTTTGACTACAGTTTCGGCGGCGATGGCGACGGCACGGTATCGAAGATCATTACCCAACCCGACGGAAAGATTCTGGTTCTCCGCAACAATATTATAAGCCGGCTCAATGCCGACGGCACGATTGACGGCGCGTTTACGCCTTATTCATCATCATTTATCAATGATTTCTTTCTGCTCGGAAACGGCAAGATCATCACCGTTAACCGCTTTAACACAGGCGACATTATCCGGCTCAATTCAAACGGCACGGTTGACCCGACCTTTCAGGCGCAAAACTCGCACCCGTTTCGTTCGGTCGCGGTTCAGACAGACGGAAAAATATTAGTGAATCATAGTGCAAATTCTCCGTTGAGATATGAACGGCTCAACGAAAACGGCGCCGTTATTCAAAGATTTTCGTCGTATTTTTCATCCGGTAATGTCTTTTTAAGTCCAACGGACGAAATTTATCTGACCGGCGAACTTTATATCAACAACCGCAATAACGGCATCGTCAAACTTCGCAGCAACTACACGCCGACGCGCCGCAAAGCCTTCGATTTTGACGGCGACGGGCGCAGCGATATTGCCGTTTATCGTCCGTCAAACGGCGTTTGGTATATTTTGAACAGCGCGACCAATACTTTCAGTTTCGTTAATTTCGGACTCGCCGACGACAAACCCGTTTCCGCCGATTACGACGGCGACGGACGCGCCGACATCGCCGTTTATCGTCCGTCAACCGGCATTTGGTATCGGCTTTTCAGTTCGAACGGACAATTCGATGCCGTGCGTTTCGGTCTCGCCGAAGATATTCCGGCACAGGAAGATTTTGACGGCGACGGGCGCGCCGACATTTCGCTTTTCCGACCTTCGAGCGGCGTTTGGTATCGGCTCAACAGTTCTACGGGAAGCTTCAGCGCGTTTCAATACGGCTTGAACGGCGACAAACCGCTGGCCGGCGATTATGACGGCGACGGTCGAGCTGATCTCGCCGTTTATCGTCCCGCCGACGGCGTTTGGTATCGCTTTTTGAGCATTGATAATTCCTATAAATCGGATCACGTCGGCTATTATGACGGCGACCTCGGCGCCCCGGCCGATTACGACGGCGACAGCCGGCTCGATCTCGTTTACTACAAAGATTTCACGGGCGCGTGGTACGGCGCGAGAAGTTCAAACAGCACCGGGATCTACTTGCTCTGGGGCACGACGGGCGACGTTCCCGTGCCGGCTGATTACGACGGCGACGGACGCGACGATTTCGCCGTCTGGCGGCCGTCAACCGGAGTTTGGTGGATTATCAATTCAACCAACGGCAGTTTTACGTCATTTCAATTCGGCGCAAACGGCGACATTCCCGTCCAATCGGCTTATGTTCGATAAAATTATTTTAAATGTGAATCAAGCGTAGAAATTATTGAATAATTTCTGATGATAGGCTGTCGGTCAATTGAAGCGCGACAACTGTTCGCTATTCGTTATTAACTATTGGGTTTTATTCATTTTTACCTGAAAATCAACGAATAGCTGATAATCAACAGCGAACAACTCGTTCAAATTTTCTACGCTTGATTCGCATTTTAAGCAAAAAGAAAATGCTTCGTTCTTTTTTTGAACGAAGCATTTTCTTCATTATCGGGAATGTCCCGGCACGAATGTGCGGCAGAACTGGACGATGTGAAACACTGCTACAATCGGAAAAACGACGTGCGCCGTGAAAATCTGAATGGCGGCGCGTTCGGCAATCTTTTTCCGCATACAGTTTGGGCAAGCCTCGTAATCCATTCCTTTGCCGCCAACGAAGATTATGACAAAAACAAACCAATTGATAATTCGATAATCTTTTAAACTTTCGGTTTTCTCGCCGCATTCGTAACAATATCGAAGGTCTCCGTTCGGCAATTGATTAACGGTCTGTATGTATAAAAGATTTACCGGTTGAAGCTGCGCGAAGCGGCGTTTTTTTAATTCTTCCTGAATGAACAATTTTGTTGCTTCGCCAATTTGATTATTTCCCGGCTCGGCAAATTGCGTGAGTCTTTCGGTTGAAAGATTTTCGACTTCCGACTTTCGATACTGCTCGCAATTTACCGTACAAAATTTCCCTTCAACCGAATAAACATTGATTCGACGCTGTTCAACACTAATCATATTCCCGCAAACTTCACAATTATTTTGATTCATTTTCTTGCCCGCTCCTCTTTAATCGTCCAACCACGATGTATTATTTACGGTTTAGGAAAATGTTTTTGCATAATCGAAGAAAAAAATCTTTACTTTTTTGCCGAAATCGGTTAAATTCCCGAATATAAATTAGTCAAAAACTCTAACTGTTTTGTTGTGGATGTGAAAACCACGCGCTCCAAAAAGCGAAAACGACAGGCTCGACCTGGTTCATTAACCGCACAACTGCCGGAATCCTGATCACAAACTTTGGCACAAGCGGCGACCAACCCGTTCCGAATGTACTTGTGCCATAGCCTTATTTCATTCAAAGGTTAGTAGGAAAGGCTTCGTATCAATTGATGCGAAGCCTTTTTTTATTTTTGCTCAATTCTGTTTACTTCGATGCCATTTTGCTGGCAACGAACCGGTAAATCAAAAGCAAAATGATTGCACCGACAATTGACATTATCCAACCCGCAGTATAATTTTCACCGCGCCATAACGACTGCGCGATAAATGTTCCGAGCAATGAACCGCCCATCCCGATCAAAGCGGTTATTAACAAGCCCAGTGCGCCGCCCGTAATCGGTTCTTTACCCGGAAGTAAAAACCGCGCAATCGCGCCAATAATCAAACCGACCAAAAGTTGCCAAATAATAGACATAGTTTTCTCCTTATGACTTTGAAATTACCTTTGTAAATCTTAATTCTCAACCGAATAATCATATTTGACTACAAAATTCAAAAAACTACAAGATATTTTGACCATCGTTTTAATAAATGAAAGATATTCTTTTTTAATTCCGACATTGGAAACGAACGTTTCAAACCAATTATACAAAACTTGTTAAACTTAGTTTGACCACATTTACATCTTATGCAAAACTAAATCCCGTATTTTGCGGAGAACATTCAAAAAAGATCTTCGGCAAAAATAATTTTATGCTCGCGAAGAAAAAAAGAGTGGATTTTTACAGATTTATAATGATATTATGTTTAAGGCACGAAATTGCCGCTTCAAATTTGTCCAAAATCCCAAACCGCAAAAGACAAATTATTCATTTCTAAAACTCGTCTGACAAGCAGTTGAAAAACGCTTTCCCACTGTTATGAATCGGGAATATCCTACAAATTTTTACAAAATATCGGTTGCCGCACTCGGCGGTTTATGTATTTTCGCAGCTTTGTTCCACCTCAAGGCAGAAGTCTTGACGTGGAAATTTGCATTGCTTTTTGCATTCACGGTCGTGATTGCACCACGAATGAACATTACATTGCCGCGTTCAAAGTTTGTTCTCAGCTTTTCCGATTCGATGGTCTTTCTATCGTTTCTGTTATTCGGCGGCGAAGCGGCGATTGTCATTGCTGCTGTCGAAAAATTCGCCCATTGTTTATATTTCAAATTCAAAGGCATTGAATGTACGCCTTTAAAATTGTCGTTTAATATTGGATTAATTTCTCTGGCGACCGGTATTACTTATTATGTTTGGAGCTGGCTTCCAAAATTTGTTGCTATTAACCCGAATTCGTCTGCGACAACCAATTTATTGACAATTCTCGGGTTTTTGGTTTTGAGCCAGTTCTTTGCAACCTCAGTTCTTGCGACAATTTCTTCTTCCTTAAAAGCCGGTATCAATCCCTGGAAGATTTGGAAAAATGAAAGTTTTTCAATCTCGGTCGCCCATTTTGCAGGCGCAGGATTGGCCGGAATCGTTTTCAAATTGCTGAATTATGCCGATGTTTATTCGATTTCCATCTCAATAATTGCTTCCGTTGTCATCTACTACAATTATCGGCAGATCATTAGTGAAATGACAATTTCGATCGAGCAAGCTGAAAAAGCCGGACGCGACAAAACCGATGCCGAACGCGAAAAACGCATCGAGATTGAAAAATATGCCGAAGAACTTTCTCTATCATTAAAAAAAGAAGAAGAAACCGGCAAAGCTCTGCGCAAAAGCCAAAGGGCTTTTCAGCACGCCGCGCTTCACGATCCGCTGACGAAGCTGCCCAATCGTGCTTATTTTGGCGAGCTCGT
>JANPDZ010000402.1:0-10671 GCA_031431735.1 Acidobacteriota bacterium
CATTAAAACCGCTCAAAAGCAATTGCGGAGCAAACGCCACAAACGCCAAATAAAGCGCACCGACTGTTGTCAGCCGCGTCAAAATCGTGTTCAGATATTCAGCTGTCGGTGCTCCCGGCCGAAGTCCGGGAATAAATCCGCCGTGCTTTCTGAGATTGTCTGCCACTTCATCAGTATTGAAAACAATCGTGATGTAAAAGAACGTGAACAAAACAATCAGCGAAAGAAAGACCAATTCGTAATAGGGGTCGCCGCCGTGAAACTGTTGAAAGAAATTATAGACCTGCGTCCAGACCGAATTCGGGTCATACCCTTCACTACCGGGCTGTGCCGGCGGAAAAGCCGAAAATACGGTCTGTGGCATCGCCAAAACCGATGATGCAAAAATGACCGGAATCACGCCGCCCATATTGATCTTCAAAGGCAAACTCGTTTCCTGTCCACGGAATGTTTGATTACCGACGCGGCGGCTGGCATAGCTGATCGCAATATTTCGGCGCGCCGATTCGACATAGACGATCAATGCGATCAATGCGACAAGCACAACACCCAGAAAAATTACGCCAAGTGTCTGCATTGCATCGCCGGCACCGATCTTTTCCTTGATCTGCAAAAGTCCGCTCGGCAGTCCGATGACGATCCCCGCAAAAATAAGGAGCGAAATTCCATTTCCGACCCCGCGTTCGGTGATTTGCTCGCCGAGCCACATCACAAAGATCGTTCCCGTTGTCAGCGTGACGACAACCATCGCGGTTGCCCACCAACCTTCAACACCGCCGCTGTTATCAATAACTCCGTTGCGGCTCAGCCAGGTAGCGACAAAAAATGTTTGAACCGAACACAAGACAACCGTTAGATAGCGTGTCCATTGATTGATTTTCTGTCGTCCGACTTCGCCTTCTTCCTGAACTTTCTTGAGCGGCGGATAAAGAACCGTCATCAATTGCAAGATGATCGAAGCCGTAATATACGGCGTCACGCCGAGGGCGAAAACCGAGATCGTGCGAAAATTCCCGCCGGAAAACAAATCCAGAACGCCGAGCAGCGTTCCGCTCACCTGACTCCAAACTTGTTCAAGCACATCTTTTTTGATGCCCGGCGCGGTTACGTGTGCGCCCAAACGATAAATCGCAAGAAGTCCGAGCGTGAAGAGAATTCTCTTCCGCAGCTCGGGAATTTTGAACATATTCTGGACAGCGGCAAAAAACTTTTCCATAACTCTCCTAAATCACCAGATTGCTTGTTTTATCAAGACTTAGCCTAAGACTCCATCCATAATCCGCTTCGGATTTGGTTGGAGATGTAAGGCGTTCCACAGCAACCGCGCTCGTCTGCGGTTGTTGACTTTCCGACCCATAAAACTTAAAATACAAATAACACGACAGGTCAAAAGCTGAACAAGCTGAAATTGCTGTCCGCGTTCCCTGTGCGGCTCTTTGAAACTTGAGCGTAGCGGGTTGTCGAGAGTAGTTCCCGACGTAAAAATTCAAACATCGCCTTCGGCAGTAGAGAAACAACCGAAACTTGTAGTTAAAGTTTCACGGGTCGGGCTGACCCGTTAGGACATAACGTAAGAGGTTACTCTATGCGTGTCCTAAGAATCTCCATCTAAAATCGTTTCGATTTAGATGGTAGAGTGTCAATCGCTTTGCGCTTTTTGTTTAACAATTACCGTTGCGCTGCCGCCGACTTTTTCGATTTTATCTTTGGCGGTTTTGGTAAAGCGGTGCGCGGAAATGTTCAAAGCCTTCGAGATTTCACCGTTGCCTAAAATGACGACATCGTGTTTGGCTTTTTTGATCAAACCGCGTTCGTGCAAGATTTCGGGCGTCACTTCATCACCAGCGTTGAAATTATCTTCAATCTTCGAAAGACTGATTTCAAGCCATTCTTTTTTGAAGATATTCGTAAAACCGCGCTTCGGTAAACGACGTTGAAGCGGCATCTGTCCGCCTTCGAATCCGATCTTGCTTGAATAGCCCGAACGCGATTTTTGTCCTTTGTTTCCGCGTCCGGCAGTTTTGCCCAAACCAGATCCGGGCCCGCGTCCGACTCGTTTCTTTTTGTGTGTCGAACCTGCTGCCGGTTTCAAATTATTTAATGATAATGCCATTTTTCTATTCCTCTTAAATGGTAAATCGCGAATGATAAATCATCAATAGACTATAAAATTTCCGAAAAGAAAAATCTATTCACGATTCACGATTCACGATTTACGAATCTTATTCGACAATTCTCAAAAGATGCGGGACTTTCGCCACAATGCCGCGCATTGAGGCATTGTCGGGGCGCGTCACCGTTTGATTCATTTTGGTAATCCCCAAACTTTTAACGATGTCCTTTTGCTTTTTGGAATAACCAATCGTGCTTTTATAATACTGGATCTTGATTGTTCCGTCGTTTGCTGTTTCTGTTTTCTTTGCCATAATTCGATTTCGGATTTCGGATTTGGGATTGCGGATTGCGGATTGGTCTAAAGCGGAATTCTCCCTTTCACTTTTGACAAATCCGCAATCCGCAATCCCCAATCCGAAATTATAATAGTTCATCTACCTGTTTGCCGCGCAACCGGGCGACTTCAAACGGGTCTTTCATTCTTAAAAGGCCGTCAAAGGTTGCGCGAATGACGTTGTGCGGGTTGTTTGAACCCAGGATTTTCGTCCGAACATTGTGAACGCCTAAGCTTTGCAAAACTGCGCGCACTGCGCCGCCCGCAATCACGCCGGTTCCTTCTTTGGCCGGTTTCAGCAAAACGCGTCCCGCGCCGTAATGACCGATGATTTCGTGCGGCAATGTGCCTTCGATGAGCGTCACTTTGATCAGATTTTTCTTCGCCGCTTCGACTGCTTTCTTGATTGCGTTCGGAACTTCTTTTGCTTTTCCGGTGCCGAATCCGACGTGACCTGATTCGTCGCCAACGACGACCAATGCCGCAAACGAAAGATTTTTACCGCCTTTGACGACCTTCGTCACGCGATTGATCGAAATCAACTGATCTTTCAAAATCAAACCTTGTGCAGAAATACTTAGTTTATTAGTTTTCATTGCTTTCTTCTTTTACTTCTTTTTGCGCCGTTTCGTTTTTGTTTAATCCTGCCGTGCGCGTTGCGTCCAAAAGAGCTTTGACGCGTCCGTGATAAAGGTATCCGCCGCGGTCAAAGACGACGTTTGAAACACCTGCCGCGAGTGCGCGTTCGGCGATTGATTTACCGACTTTCTGCGCCGCTTCAATGTTTCCGCCCGTCGTACCCTTCAATTCTTTTTCGGTCGTCGAAGCGGCTGCCAGAGTCTTGCCGTTTACGTCATCAATGACTTGCGCGTAAATGTGATTCAGACTGCGAAACACCGCCAGACGCGGTCTTTCGGAAGTGCCGCTGACCTTCTTACGAATGCGGGTGTGAACTCCGCGACGAATATCTGCTCTGTTTTTCTGTGCCATAATCTTAATTCGATTTTGGATTTGGGATTGCGGATTTCGGATTGAAAATAAATCCCAAATCCGCAATCCCAAATCCGCAATCCGCAATTATTTACCGGTCTTGCCCGGTTTCAATTTATAAACCTTATCAGCGTAGCGAATTCCTTTGCCTTTGTAGGCATCAGGTTTGCGAAGACGATTCAATTCCGCTGCTACTTGTCCGAGTTTTTGTTTGTCAATACCGCTCAGGGTCAATGTCAATTGGTATTGATTAATCGACGTTTTCGCACCAACTCTTTCGGCTTTGGCTTCGATGCCTTCCGGCAATTGATATTCAATCGGATGCGAATACCCGAGCGAAAAAAGAATTTTAGTGCCTTGAACATCAGCCTTGTAGCCAACGCCGACAAGATCCATCTCTTTCTTAAAGCCATCCGTGACACCGACGATGGCATTGTTTGCCAAAGCCCGCGCCAACCCGTGAAATGCGCTCAGATCATTGTTCGCACGTTCGGCGACCAGTGCACCTTCGTCCTGTTTGAATGTGACACCCTGCGGAATCGGAGATTTGAGCGTGCCTTTCGGCCCCTTGACTTCCAATTCGTTTTCGTTGATCGTCACGCTGACGCCTGCCGGTATCGTAATCGGTTTTTTTCCTACACGAGACATATTTCCCTCTTTCGATTTGGGATTTGGGATTTCGGATTTGGGATTGGTCTAAAGCGGGATTTTCCCTTTCACTTTAGACAAATCCGCAATCCGCAATCACCAATCCGAAATCCTAATAAACTTGTGCCAAAATTTCGCCGCCAAAATTTTCTTTGCGGGCTTTTTTTCCACTCATCAAACCACGCGAGGTGGAAACGATGTTAATTCCATAACCGCCGAGAACCCGGGGAATCCCGCCTGCACCGACATAAACACGACGACCCGGCCGAGAAACTCTCGAAAGGTGCGTGATTGAAGAAATGCCTTTGGCATCATAGCGCAGGAAAATGCGGATCGTGTATTTTGTGCCTTCACCTTTGGTGACAAAGTTATTGATATAACCTTCTTCTTTCAAAATACGCGCAATTTCTAATTTTAACTTTGAACCCGGAATATCCACGCGGCTGTGATTCGCAGCAATTGCATTGCGAACTCGCGTGAGCATATCGGCTATCGGATCTGTCATTCTTATTAACTCCGTTATTCTATTTGGGATTTGCGATTTGAGATTTGGGATTTTTCAATCCGAAATCCGAAATCCGCATTCAACTTACCAACTTGATTTCGTGACACCCGGAATCTGCCCTTCGAGAGCCAATTCGCGCAAAGCAATGCGCGACATTCCGAATTTTCTCAAAAATCCTCGCGAACGCCCCGTTTGCGAACAGCGGTTGCGAACCCGGATCGGACTGGCATCGCGCGGAAATTTTTGCAGCTTTATGACGGCTTCATCAATTTGTTCGATCGACGAAGCGGGACTGCTGATGATTTTTTTCAATGCCGCCCGACGTTCTGCGTAAAGCGCCACTTTCTTTTTGCGTTTGTTGTTTTTTACAACTTTACTGATTTTTGCCATTGTTATTCTCTAAAATCTATGGACGAAACGGCATTCCGAGTGCTTTCAGAAGCGCACGTGCCTGTTCGTCGGTCGTTGCCGTTGTGACGATTGAAATATTCATTCCACGGGTTTTATCAACCTTGTTAAAATCAATTTAGGGGAAGATCAGCTGTTCACGAATGCCGAGTGTGTAATTTCCGCGACCGTCGAAAGCCTTACCGGAAATTCCGCGAAAGTCGCGAACACGCGGCAGCGCAACCGAAATCAGGCGATCCAGAAATTCATACATTCGATCGCCGCGCAAGGTGACCATCGTGCCGATGTTCATTCCCTGCCGAAGTTTAAAGGCCGCAATTGATTTTTTCGCTTTCGTCACCACGGGTTTTTGTCCCGTCACCGATTTCAATTCTTCAACTGCCGTATCGAGCACTTTCGCATTGGCAATTGCTTCGCCAATTCCCATATTGACGACGATCTTTTCAATGCGCGGAATCGCCATCGGGTTTTCGATACCGAATTCTTTGGCAATTGCCGGAGCAATTTCTTTTTTGTATTTTTCTTTTAGTCTTGCCATTGTCTTTTGATTTTGGATTTTGGATTTTGGATTTTGGATTGGTTTTCAATCGCAAATCCGCGCATCCGAAATCGCCAATTTCTTTACTGTTCGTCGGTTGCTTCTTTTTTCGCCGTGCGCGCCCATTGCGGGTCAGCAATTACTTTTCCGCTTTTGGCGACACGAACTTTTTTTCCGTCCTGAACTTCGTATTGAATGCGCGTCGGTTTGCCTGTCTCAGGATCGATCAACGCCACATTTGAAACATTTAACCACGCTTCCTGCTTGATAATTCCGCCTTCGACATTCATCTGCGGAACTGCTTTGCGGTGGCGTTTCATGATCATCGCGCCTTCGACCTTGATTTTTCCATTGATCGGGTCAACCGCGATAACTTTTCCGCGCAGCGGTTGGCGCATGCCATTGCTGTCGTACCGGTTAAATTCACGTCCCGCAATAAAAACAACTTGGTCGCCGCGTTTAATTTTACTTCTAATTGTTCCTTTCTTTAACGTTTTCATTCTCTTAAATCACCTCCGGCGCGAGGCTTACGATCTTCATAAAGTTTTTCTCGCGCAGTTCGCGGGCGACCGGACCAAATACGCGGGTGCCAATCGGCGAACCGTCATCTTTGATCAAAACCGCCGCGTTTTCGTCGAAGCGAATATAGGTGCCGTCTTTACGCCGAACTTCCTTGCGGGTTCTGACGATCACCGCGCTATAGACTTTACCTTTTTTGGCTGTTCCATCGGGCGATGCTTCCTTGACGGTAACTTTAATTTTATCACCAAGCCGCGCAATTTTGCCCGTTGAGCCGCCGATCGGCATAATCATGACAACGCGTTTCGCGCCTGAATTGTCTGCGACCGTTAAAGAGGTCTGCATTTGAATCATTGCTTTATCACTCCATTCACTTTTGCGACGGTGAGACTGGGAGACGCGGCGACGCGGCGAAAATCTCCGTGTCTCCGTGTCTCCGCGTCTCCGCGTCTATTTCTCAGCTTTTTGAATAATTTCAACGACACGCCAGCGTTTACGCGCTGAAAGCGGTCTGGTTTCGACGATCCGAACTTTGTCGCCGATACTCGCTCCGGTTTCGTCGTGCGCCATAAATTTCTTGCGGCGTTTGACGTATTTGCGGTAAATCGGATGCTTGACAAGCCGGTCAACACGAACCGTGACGGTTTTCGTCATCTTGTCAGATGCGACGATTCCGATCTTTTCCGCTCGTTTGCTGATCTTTTCTTCCGCTGCGATAACCGGTATTTCTTCGACAACTTCCGTTTTTTCAGATTTCTCGGCTTTGCGCTCTTTCTTCGGCTGTTCTTCAACCGCTTCTGATTTTTCTTCAGCTTTGGCTTCAACTTCTACCGTTTCGACTGCCGTTTCTTCTGCGGCAACTTCCGCTTCGGCGGCTTGCGCTTCGACAACAGTTTCTTCCGCCGCAACTTCTTCTGTCGCAGCTTCTTCTGTCGCAACTTCGGCTTCAGCGGCTTGCGTTTCAACCGCAACTTCTTCTGTCGCCGCCGCCGTTTCTTCAGTTTCAACCGCTTCGGTCGTCGCTTCTACTTCTTCTTCAGTCTTCTTTTTTGGCATTTTTCTCTTTTCAACCTATTTCGCTTCAGCCTTTGTCGCGTCGGCTTCTTTTTCATTGATCAATGTAAAGACGCGCGCCAAAGTTTTCTTTTCGCGGCGAATATCATTGACCGATTCACCGACACCCAATGTTTTTCTAAACTTCAAACGAAACAGAGATTCTTTCAAACTGTCAGCTTGTTCGCGCAGTTCGTCAACATTCATTTCGCGGAGTTGTCCAAGTTCATCTTTGCGTTTCATTAAACAAGTCCTCCTTCGAGATCGGCACGGCAGATAAACTTTGTTTTCACCGGAAGTTTTTGCGCCGCGAGCCGCATTGCTTCGCGCGCCAGATCTTCGGGCACGCCTTGAATTTCATACAAAATCCTTCCGGGTTTGACGACGGCAACCCAGTGATCAGGTGCGCCTTTTCCGCTTCCCATCCGGGTTTCTGCCGGTTTTTTCGTGATCGGCTTATCCGGAAACATTCGAATCCAAACCTTTCCGCCACGTTTAATGTGGCGCGTCATCGCAATACGAGCCGCTTCGATTTGGCGGTCGGTAATCCAACCGGCTTCTAAGGTTTTGAGTCCAAAGTCACCAAAATTCATCTTTTCGCCGCGTGTCGCTTTTCCGCGCATACGACCTTTCATGACTCTTCGGTGCTTGACCTTTTTCGGCATTAACATAATGAGCTACCTCAATTTGGGATTTCGGATTTTGGATTGCGGATTTTTGAATAAGCAAAAATCCAAATCTAAAATCTAAAATCTAAAATCTAAAAATCCTTCTATCTTCTATTATCGTCTCTGTCGCGACGGCGCGGCGGTCTTCTGTCACCGCGGCCACCGCCCTGAACTTTCGGTTCGTTGATCGGGTCGGTTGTCGTTCCGCGTGCCATCGAAGCATTCGGGTCGAGAATTTCACCACGATAGATCCAAACCTTGACACCGATAATTCCAAATGTCGTTAAGGCTTCGGCAAATCCGTAATCAATATCGGCACGCAGCGTGTGAAGCGGCAGACGGCCTTCCAAACTCCATTCGGTTCTGGCGATTTCCGCACCGTTAAGTCGTCCCGCGCACATCACTTTGACACCTTGTGCGCCAAAACGCTGCGATTCTTCAAGAATCTTTCGCATTGCACGGCGAAAAGCGATCCGTTTTTCGAGCTGCTGCGCAATTTTTTCGGCCTGAAGCTGCGCATTGAGTTCCGGTTTGGTGATTTCCTGAATCGAAACAATCACTTCGCGTCCGGTTTTCTTCGACAAATCTTCTTTGAGTTTTTCGATTTCCGAACCTTTACGTCCGATGATGATACCGGGACGCGAGGTGTAAATAATAATTTTCAAACGATTGGCGGCGCGTTCAATATCTATGTGCGAAACTCCGGCGCCCGTGAAACGTTTTTTCAAATCACGTTTGAGCTGGAGATCTTCCGCCAAAAAGGCGGCAAATTCTTTTTTCGCATACCAGTGCGAGTGCCAATCTTTGTTGTATCCGACCCGAAAGCCGTATGGATGAACTTTTTGTCCCATAATTTTGATTTGGGATTTGGGATTTGGGATTTGGGATTTTTAATCAATCCGCAATCCGCAATCCGCAATCCGCAATTTTCCTACTGTCTTTCCAGTTCCTCGTCTCTTTTCAAAAGCACCTCATCGGCAGGCTTTGTTTCGTTTAATACCGCCTTTGTGTGTACAGACGCATTCTTGGCATCCGCTACTTCGCCTTCATTTTTCGCATCCTGTTCGACAAATGCTTCTTTTGCCGCTACTTCCGGTGAAGTTTCGGCGGCCGTTTCAACTACTGTTTCGGTCGCCGTCGCTTCAACTTCATCAGCTTTTACTTCCGTTATTTGCGCCTTTTTGGTTTCTTTTACTTCGTCTTTCTTTTCAGAAGTTTTAGCTGCAATCTTCGCTTTGTTGCTGACAGCTTTTGCTTTTCTCGCATTGTCGGCGGCAGTTTGCGGGCTTTCTTCGCTCGAAACCAAAATCGTGATGTGGCAATAATGACGTTGCTCACGATATGCGCGGCCTTGCGGCGCGGGACGCATCCGGCGACGGTTTTTGTGCGCACCCATATCAACGAAACAGGTTTTCACCCACAAATCGTCAGGATCAATCGCAATATTTTGCTGTTCCGCCAGATAAGTCGCGTTGGCAATTGCCGAACGCAAGGTCTTGGCAATCGGATCAGCCGCGCGTTTGTCGGTAAATTTCAAGATCGCCAAGGCGCGTGAAACATTCACACCCCGAATCAAATCTATCACCAATCGCGCTTTTCGCGGCGAGCCTTTCAAATGTCTTGTTTTTGCTATCGCTTCCATAATTCAATTTTGGATTTCGGATTTCGGATTTCGGATTGGTTTTCTTAAATCCCAAATCCGCATTCCCACATCCCAAATCGGCTTATTTCCTCTTTGCCATTTTCTCGGCTTTCGTTCCCGGATGTCCTTTAAAAGTTCGTGTCGGCGAAAATTCTCCGAGTTTATGTCCGACCATATTTTCCGTAATGTAAACCGGAATATGTCGTTTGCCGTTGTGAACCCCAAAGGTCAATCCAACCATTTCCGGCGAAATCGTCGAACGGCGCGACCAGGTTTTAATCGCTTGCGGTTTGTTGGCGCCTTCGCTGATTCTCTTCAACACTTTTTGGACACTTAAATCAATAAAAGGTCCTTTTTTAACTGAACGTGGCATATCTTTTAATTTTGGATTGCGGATTTGGGATTGCGGATTTGCTCCGCCCTCCTTATTCGCATTCAATTATTACCGGATCCTTCTTTGCTATTGCAGATTCAAATCCGCAATCCCAAATCCCAAATCCCAAATCTACTTCCTTCTTCTGTCGCGCACAATCATATTTTGAGTGCGTTTGTTTTTGCGTGTCTTGTAACCGCGTGTCGGTTGTCCCCAGGGCGTTACCGGATGTCGGCCGCCCGAAGTTTTTCCTTCACCGCCGCCGTGCGGGTGATCAACCGGATTCATCGCCACGCCGCGAACTTTCGGACGTCGGCCCAACCAACGCGAGCGTCCCGCTTTTCCAAGACTGACGTTTTCGTTTTCAACATTGCCGACCTGTCCGACAGTTGCCATACAAACAACCGGAACGCGCCGAACTTCGCCCGAAGGCATTCGAAGTTGTGCAAAATCGCCTTCTTTGGCAACGAGTTGTGCAAATGAACCTGCCGAACGCGCCATTTGTCCGCCTTTACCGGGACGCAATTCGATATTATGAATCTGGGTACCAAGCGGGATATTTTTGATCGGCAGAGCATTTCCCGGCAGAATGTCGGCTTCTGCACCACTCAAAACCGTTGAGCCGACCACTAAACCAACCGGCGCAATAATATAGCGTTTTTCACCGTCAAGATAGGTGATCAGAGCGATGTGCGCTGAACGGTTCGGATCGTATTCGATCTGCGAAACTTTCCCCGGAATGCCGACTTTATTTCGTTTGAAATCAACTATCCGGTAAAAACGCTTGTGTCCGCCGCCGCGCCGACGAACCGTAATGCGTCCGTCGTTGTTGCGTCCTGAAATTCTTGTTTTTGGCTCCAGCAAAGATTTTTCGGGTT
>JANPDZ010000403.1:0-6242 GCA_031431735.1 Acidobacteriota bacterium
GAAGGTTGCCCAAGTATAGGTGACGTTTGAGCCTGAACCGTTGCCGGTTTTCCATGTTTGGGTGATCGAGATCGGGTAAAGTTCGTTGTCGTAATTGACTGTAATGACACGTCCTAACGTATCGGTGACGGTTTGCAAAAGTCCTTGTGCGTCGTGATTGATGGTGATGAAATTGCCGTTGCGGTCTTTAATGAGCGAACAGCGAAACGCGCCCGCTTTCCATTGATAGGTCATCCGGCTGCCGTCTGTTCCCGAAAGCGTGATCGAGATATTTTCAACCGGATCATTCGGATTGCTTGCGCCGTTGGTTTTTAGTTGGATGTAACTGGAATCTGCCGTTTCGTAAGTGTCGCTTGCGCCGATCTGGCGGAATTCGACTCTTGCGCCCGATGGCGTGACCATCAGATAGTTAAATCTTTCGGCGTCTTTGTCCCAATAAACAGGCTCAATCGTTGGAAATCCGAAACGAAAACCCGGACTGACATTAGAATTGTCCGCGTCAAAATAGACTGAGTTTGATTCGGTTTCTTTTGTCCAAACAAGCGAATTGTAGGAAATCCCGAAACCCGCGCCCATTCCCGCTCTGCCTGAAAGCCCGACAAGTCCCGTTCCCCAACTAAAGTTTCTTGAATAAAGGTCTGTTCCGCCCGTCGAATTCTTTGGTGAAAGTCTGGCTTTTGCCAAATCATATCCGGCAACCGCGCCGCCGATTTGTTTCAAGTAAGCCGATGTAACGGCAGTATCGCCGGCTTGTCCAAGTGTTTGATAATCATAGCTACCGTTTGAGCTTTTGATCGTATGCCAAACGCCCGTTGTCGGTCGCCAAACGGAATAATCGGCTTTATTATCGCCGTCAATATCAGACGGAACGGGTTGGTCGCCGTAATTGCCCCAAACTTGTGTGACATATTGCGCGTTATTGGTCGAGCTTTTTGAAACATACCACGTTCCCGAAGAGCCTCGATAAACTGCAAAATCAGTTTTGCCATCGCCGTCGTAATCTGCCGGAACGGGAATATCGGTTGCGACGCCCCAATGAAACGAAAAGTAACCCGCCGAACTGCCGAGAACGTGCCAGTCGCCTGTTGATGGTCGAAAAACGGCAATGTCGGTTTTTGAATCGCCGTCATAGTTGCCTTGTGCCGTGATGTCGCCCGAATTGCCGAAAGCCGTTGAAGTGTAATTGCCGTTACTGCTCTGCAAAATCCACCAGGTATTGGTCGAAGGCCGGAAAACTGCCGCATCAGATTTACCGTCGCCGTCGTAATCTGAGGCGACCGGTTTATCGCCCGAAGCTCCCCAAGAAACGGTGTAGGTTGAATTGTCAGTGCTTTTCTTGATTGTCCAAGTCCCCGCGCTGAAAACCGCCACATCCGTTTTTGAATCCGAATCAAATCTGCCGGGCGCGATGATCGAAGAACTCGAACCGATCGTCGTGGTCGTAAAACTGCCCGATGAACTATTCTTGACTTTCCATTCGGTATTTGATGAATGCCAACGCGCCAAATCTGCTTTATCATCGCCGTCAAAATCAAAATCAACGCTTCCCGCAGGCTGGCTCAAGAGGGATGAGGGATAAGGGATGAGGGATGAATTAGTTTCTGCATCAGATGCAAAAAAGCCGAAAACTGAACTCATCGCAGAACCGATAATGGTATTTGAAAAAGTGGAAACTGCCGCCAACGGACTTGGAACCTGAAACTTGGAACTTGAAACTAAAAAAGGTTCAGGCGGCACGGAAACAAGCAAGTTGTTAGATATTATTGACGACAGATTGTTGGAGGCTTCAACTTTACGCGACGGAAAAAGCCATAGCGGAAAAATTACCGCCACAACTAAAACCACAGACATAAATTGACGCAACAATCTCATCATTAACTCTATTTTACAATCAATACGGTAAAAAATTTTAACTCGTTGTTTGCAACCGCCGATTGCTGACAATCAGCCATAACATGGGTGAGATGTCTAAAAACTGACGGCGGACAATCTCACGCGGTTGCAAACAACCTTTTAAGAAACTTTCTTTTTCCCTTTCTTTTTATCAATATGTTCGATCTCGACTTCGTTGACCATTTCCTCAAAATCCTGATGATGTCCGTGAACATTCGCGTCCGGCAAAAGTGTCCGAACCTCGAAGATCGAGATGATCGGCAAGAAGCGAACAAACAGGTAAATCAGCGTAAAGAAGAACCCGATCGTGCCGAGAAACATTGACAGATCAAATTTTGTTGGGCTGTACATCGCCCACGACGACGGTAAAAAGTCGCGGTGCAGACTCGTCACGATAATCACGAAACGTTCAAGCCACATCCCGACGCTGACGACGATCGAGATCATAAACAGCCAAAATTCGCTTTCGCGGAAACGCTTGAACCAAAGCAATTGGATGGACATCCCGTTACACAGAATCAAAAGCCAATACGACCACCAGTAAGGACCGGTCCAAACCCGGTTTTTAATCATAAAGACTTCGTATTGTGCGCCCGAGTACCAACCGAAAAACAATTCCATCGCGTAGCCGTAGCAAACAATCAGACCGGTCGCGAGCATCACCTTACCCATATAAATAAGGTGTGTATGGGTAATAAAATCCTTCATCCGATACCAATTGCGAAGCGGAATACAAAGAATCAGAACCATCGCAAATCCCGCAAAGATCGCGCCGGCGACGAAATACGGCGGGAAAATCGTCGCGTGCCAACCCGGAACCTGCGACACCGAGAAGTCGAATGAAACGATCGAGTGAACCGAAAGCACAAGCGGCGTTGAAATTCCCGCGAGCAACAAATAGGCGATCTCGTAGCGATGCCAGTGCCGCGCCGAACCGCGCCAACCGAGCGAAAGCACGGCGTAAACAAATCGAAAGTAGGGATTTTTCGCTCGATCGCGCAGGGTCGCCAGATCGGGAATCAAACCGACATACCAAAAGAGCGCGGAAACGGTCGCATATGTCGAAACCGCGAAAACGTCCCACATCAAAGGACTGCGGAAATTCTGCCACATTCCCATCGTGTTCGGATACGGCAACATCCAATAGGCAAGCCACGGGCGACCCGTGTGGAGCAGCGGAAACATCCCCGCGCAGGCGACCGCAAAAAGCGTCATTGCCTCGGCAAAGCGATTGATCGAGGTGCGCCATTTCTGATTAAGAAGCAGCAAAACCGCTGAGATCAGCGTTCCCGCGTGTCCGATCCCGATCCACCAAACGAAGTTGATAATATCGAACGCCCAACCGACCGGCTGATTGTTTCCCCAGATCCCGATACCGGTCGTCACCAGATGCAGAATCGTGAACATCAAAACCTGCGCGATGATAAACGCGATTCCGAATCCGATAAACCAATGAAACGGCGTTTTCCTTTTTAACGTAACGTCGCTGATTTTGTCCGTGACGGTCGCAAACGTGTGATCGCCTTCGACCATCGGCGGATAAATTTTTCTTTGAATTTCCTTGATGTCTTCCATAGCTCTCTTAAGAGTGCATAGTGCATAGTGCATAGTGCATAGATTCAATCTGTTCTTCACTGTGCACTATGCACTATGCACTATGCACTGACTAACACTTTGCACTATGCACTATGCACTGACTAACACTTTGCACTATGCACTATGCACTATGCACTGACTAACACTATGCACTGACTACCGACCTTCCGTCATTTGTTTCGGATCAACCGGCTCATATTTCTTAACGTCGGGCATTTCCCTGTTTTGATTTTTCAAACCCGCCAGATACGATGTTCGCGGCTGGGTGTTCAATTCGTTGAGCACTTTGTAATCGCGGTGGTCTTCTTTAAGTTTCGCAACCTTGCTTTCCTTATCATTCAAATTGCCGAAAACAATTGCATCTGTCGGACACGCCGATTGACACGCGGTCAAAACTTCACCGTCCTTGATCGCACGACCGTCTTTTTCGGCTTCGATCCTCGCCGAAGAGATGCGCTGCGTGCAGTAGTTGCATTTTTCCATGACACCGCGTGAACGAATCGAAACTTCGGGGTTACGCATCAGTTTGTATTGCGCCGTATCCCAATCCTGATAAAGCAGGAAGTTAAACCGCCGGACTTTATACGGACAGTTGTTCGAGCAGTAGCGCGTGCCGATACAACGGTTATAAACCATATCGTTCAAACCTTCCGCGCTGTGAACCGTCGCGTGAACAGGGCAAACGACTTCGCACGGAGCTTGTTCGCACTGTTGGCACAAAAGCGGCTGAAAATGAGGTCCGTCCGGTTTTTCAGGCGTGCCCGTATAGTATGTATCAATTCTGAGCCAGTGCATTTCGCGGCTTCGTTCGATCTGTTCCTTGCCGACGACCGGAATGTTGTTTTCCGATTGACACGCAATCACACAGGCATTACAGCCGACGCAATTGTTAAGGTCAATTGACATTCCCCATTTATTATTCGCGTTATAAAGCGGCTGAAAATCTTCCGGGCGATACATCGTTTTGTCATATTCGTCGTGCTGATGATCGCGTTCCTTGAATTTCTCTAATTCATCAATATTCCGAACGCGCAAAATATCGCGTCCTTCCATATTGAAATGGATCTGCGTCGAAGCAACCGTCGCGGTTTCGCCAGTTTTGGTCAATTCGCCGGTGCCGAAATGGAGCGCATCGGATTTGCGAACTTCATATGCGTTGTAACCAATATCATTGCCGACGCGTCCGGCTTTCGTTCGACCGTAGCCGAGAAAAAGCGTGACGACATCATCGGGCTGTCCGGGCGTAATCCAAACCGGCACGCCTTTTGAAATTTCGCCGCCCTGATATTTAACCTTCACGAGATCGGAAAATTGATTTCCGCCGCGCGTGTTGATAAAGCTCGTGCCTTGTGAACCGCCCGTGTATTCTTCGGCATCATTGCCGAGATTCAAACCGAGTCTTTGCGCCGTTCGCGGACTCACTAAAGCAACATTCTCCCACGTCACCTTGTTCAAAGGATTCGGCAATTCCTGCAGCCAGCCGTTATTTGTAAAACGTCCGTCATAAACACACGGATCGGGCAGGATCGAAATTTCCAAAGTTCCGCTGTTTGCCGGTGCGGTTTGCGGCTGACTCAAAAATGCGCCGTTGAATGTGACGGCTTTCGGTTTTGCTTCAGTGTTCGGAATAAAACCGTCGTGAACGATCTTTCGCCAGTTTTCTTCAAAGTTTTTCGCCGTTGTTGCGGGAGTCGTCGTTGTTGCCGCTGCTACACTCGGCGCGACTGCCGGAGTCGCCGCCGGTTTGACGGCCGCATTCGGCGTGGTTTTTGCCGCCGGTGTCGGCGCGGTTTCAACCTTGGCTTCGGTTTTCGGCTCGGTTTTGGTTTCGCCTTCTTTATTTTCTGTCGTTGCCGCAATCGGCTTGGCCGTCAAATTAATGGTCTGTTTCTGCCAGTATTCACGAACGATGTCGTAATCTTTCTTGTCGTAATTTTCCTTAAAGAAAAGCTGGACGACTTCGTGTGCGTCGTGGCTGTCGTAAATCGGATTGATCAGCGGTTGAACGATCGAGGCCGTGCCGTCAAAAGCGCGGGTGTCGCTCCACATTTCGAGATAATGTTTTTCGGAAACGTGCCAGTGACAAAGCTCGCCCGTCTCGTCAACGTATTGTCCGAGATGAACGCGAAGCGGAATTTTATCCATTCGCTCTTTGCTCAATTTCAAATCGGAAGGCGTGTTGTAAACCGGATTTCCGCCCAAAATAACGAGCATTTTGACCGCGCCGCCGTCAATTTCCTGAATCAGTGAACGAAGTTGTTCGACTTGCGGAGTTTCCGTATTCGGTGCCAACGGCTCAGTATAAACAACCGTTTTTCCGACATTTTCGAGCGCGTTATTGATCGCATAAACAACCGCGTGAACGAGCGGCGATTGATTGTCGCCCGCAATGACGATAGATTTACCTTTGTGCGCCGCCAGATCTTTCGCCATCACGGCGATCCAGGCGGCATTTTCCTTATAAGTAGAGTTTGCGCCCACGACGCCCAATGCCGCCGCAATCGCTTTGGCGATCTCAGCCATCTGGCTCGGTTTGACCGCCAAACGGTGGTCGGCTTTTGAACCTGCCAGAGTCAAGGTTGATTCAATCGCATACAGCCGACTGATTGATTCGTTTTCTTCGTTGAATTTGCGTTTGCTTGAAAAATCTTTGATGTATCGAACATTAAATCCCGAAAAAATATCGGCATCGAGCGTCAGCACGCGTTCGGCCTGATCAAATTTATAAACCGTATGAACAGATGAGCCAAAAG
>JANPDZ010000404.1:0-7894 GCA_031431735.1 Acidobacteriota bacterium
GATACGGATTACACTTGATAAATGTGCATTAGCCGGATGCAACAAGTCAGAACAAGAAGCGGTCGCGACTTGCTTTTGATTCACTCGAACAAACCCGTCGCGACCGCTCAGGGTTCTGACTTATTG
Source organism: Acidobacteriota bacterium (assembly GCA_031431735.1). Taxonomy (GTDB): domain Bacteria; phylum Acidobacteriota; class Blastocatellia; order Pyrinomonadales; family Pyrinomonadaceae; genus JAFDVJ01. The sequence goes on from JANPDZ010000404.1 coordinate 127, forward strand.
CATAGTCTTTAAGTGGAAACGGGATGAGATTTTAAAGTATATACCAAAGTCAGAACGTGGAGCGATAGCGACGCGGTGAACTTTAACCCGTCGCTACCGCTCAGGGTTCTGACATTTCGCAATTCGGCGGACGCGTCGACGAAGTTTCACTTGATTGAAAACTGTTATAATTGTTTATGTTGGGCGAAAATTTCTTGTATTTCGGGTGTCTGTCTATTCTTATGCCATCCGTTAATGCGTTGGCGGGAGAGCGTCAATAATCTAAACGGATGAATTGTTTACCGGCACGGCGGATAGTTGATCTTCATATAAAATCATAATGATTAAAGTTATCACCATTAATATTTTGTTTGAGTTAGACGAATGGGATCGGCGGCGAACGCTGTTGGTCAACGAATTGGCGGCGGAACAAGCCGACCTGATTGCCTTGCAGGAAGCCAATTTGAAGGAGAATACCGGAATTTGGCTGGCAGAACAGCTTGGCATGCAATATATTCAAATTGTGCCATTTCAAAAAGTAAGTCCCCACGGCATTCCCTACGGTATTGCGATTTTAAGCCGCCATTCTTTTATCCAGCAGCAAACGCTTGATTTGCAAAGCCAGGGACGGTTCGCTCAATTTGTCGAAGTCGCGCCTGCAAATCAACCTTTGGTCTTTTGTAACGGACATTATTTCTGGCATCCCGGCACGCATCCCGAACGCGACCGGCAGGTGCAACGACTGTTGGATTGGTTGGAACAGTTACCTGACGAAATGCCGGTGGTCGCCGTTGGAGACTTTAACGGCACACCCGAAACTTCGGCAATCGCTCTGATGCGAAAACATTTTGTTTCCGCCTATGCCGCTCAACACGGTCAGGAACCGGATTCTACCTGCCCGACACCGCTTGCCCGGCGTAATAAAGGCAAATTTCTCCGTCACATCTGGCGAAACTTGAAAGTTAATCATACGCTTATTCCGTGGCACGGGACGTTGGATTACATTTTCATCAATCAACATTTGCAGGTGGCGGATTGCCGTTTGATTTTAACAAAACCGGCTTCAGGCAGCCGCACTCTTTACCCGTCGGATCATTTCGGCATCGCGGCTGATTTGGAGATAATTCGATAAAAGAATCGGTGCAGTTTGGCCGGACCCGCAGATTGATGAAATTCAACTGTAATGGTTGATCGTGCGTTAAAAACATTCTTCTCAACTCACTTTCCAAAAAAACAAGCGTCGCGTTTTCGGTGGCAGGTTCGGCTTCGATTCCGATCGGCAGCGTGAATTGGTCGCGGATATGTCCGAAGGCGAGACAACATTCAGAAAGTATTATTTGTCTAGCTTTTTCTGTTTCTCTTCCAATAATTTTTTAGCCGACAAACTGCTGACTACTTTCTTTCCGGTTTTTTCTTCGATTTCCTTTCGCGTATTGCCCGCGATTGTGCCGCCTTGCTTGGCAATAATTTTGTTTTCTGTAAAATTTTTCGGAGTTTTCTCTTTGCTGATTTCGGTTGTCGTGGCTTCTGCCAGCATATTTAAGACTAATTCGAGATTGGTCATATTATCTCGCAAGTTTTCTTTTTTGAGGTCTTTGTGGTGCTTATATTCCTTGACCGAAAAACCGCTCCAGGCTTTGGTAATTTCATCTGTCAGAATCGCGTATTCTTGTCCTTTTTCGATGCCGCGTTCGTCCCATTCATCGGTCAGTTCTTTACGGACTTCGATGCTTTTCAAGCGTTGGTTTATCCATTCTTTGCTGTAACCTTTTTTGAGATAAGTTTCCATCAAGCGTTCAATTCCAATTTCGGGATCTTCGATTTCGTCAATCCGTTCGCGGGCAACCTTCGCAATCCACAATTTAAACGGCTCTGCCTTTGGGGACGGAATTGATTGGATTAAACGAAATAATTGCTCGGTATCGGCAACATCGGTTAAACGCATTTTGCCGTCTTCCGCGACTAATTTCAAACGGTTACAATTTGTAACCGTTTCATTCCCTTCTTTCAGAAGACGGCTTTTTAGGACTTTCCAATAGTTTCTTGCTCCTTGATGGTGAGGTTGATTTGTCAAAACTGCGACAACATCAACGATTGAAAAATACCATTTTTCTTCATCGTCGTTCCAGAGAGAGCGGACTTGTTTTTCTTGAAAAAGTTTGATTGCGGTTTTCTGTTCCATATCGTTTAATTTTTTCGTTGTAAAAATCGTTCGTTAATTTTTTTTCTTTTCGCAGAATTTCAAATGCAAATACATATCTTATTCTCAAAACCTCATCAAACCACGCCTGTTTCCAAAAATATCATGGCGGCATTTTCGGTGTCGAGTTCGGCTTCGATGCCGACGGGCAGTGTGAATTGGTCGCGGATATGTCCGAATGATAGTCCGTAAATGACGGGAATGCCGAGATCGCCGAGCCGGTCTTTGACGACTTCGATCAGACTTTGCGAGAGCGGATCTTTTGAATTGCAATCCTCGAAAACGCCGAGCGCGATTCCTGCCAATGCACGCATATCTATACTTTGCCGGAGCTGTGTGAGCATTCGGTCAATGCGGTAAGGTTGTTCGCCGACATCTTCGGTAAAAAGAATCTTGCCCTTTGTATTTTGTAAGCCAAAAGGCGTTCCCGCGAGAGCCGTCAGCAGAGAAAGATTGCCGCCGACGAGTCTGCCTTGACACTTTCCTTTGGTAATAACTTCGGTTTTGAAAAGTTTCGATTCTTTCGCCTGATTGTCGGACGAGAGTTCGACTTTATAAGGCGCGGACGGATTCATCAGCACATTCGTGACGTGCTTTTTCGGGTAATCGGAATAGACGGACGCGGCAACCGGGCCGTGAAATGTGACAAGGCCGCAGTTTTGCGAAATCGCCAGATGCAGAGCCGTAATGTCAGAATAACCGATAAATACTTTCGGATTCTTTTTGATCAAATTAAAATCAACTGCGGGCAGCAGACGCGAAACGCCGTAGCCGCCGCGCACGCACCAGACGGCTTTGATCTCCGGGTCGCTAAACGCCCAATGCAGATCTTCGAGCCGTTCTTTATCGGTTCCTGCCAGAAAACCTTTTCTGCCACGCGCATATTTTCCGACCTTGGTCTTAAAACCAAGATCAGACATATTTTGCAAAGCCTTATCAAAATCAGCCGGTGCTAAACTGCTCGCCGGCGCGATCACGCCGATTGTGTCGCCTTTGACAAGGCGTTTTGGTTTGATAAGTTTTTTATTGTCTGAAACTTTACGTTTTTCGCTCAAAGTGGTTTGTGCCAGAAAGGGAAGCGTCGCCAGACCTTTCAATAAATCGCGTCTTTTCATAATTTTTACGGGTGTGTTTCTAGTTTTAGCAAGAAAAATATTACTTCGGAATAGGTGAAAAGTGAAAAGCGATAGTTTGTTTTTACTTTTTACCTGTAACCTTTCACTTCTCACCTATTCCGAAGAAACCGGTTTAATATTAAGAAATGGGACGCGGATAAACCGAGGATTTTCGCGGATTTTCCGAGGATATTATAAAAAGAAATCGGCGTCAATCCGCTCAATCCTCGGTTCATCCGTGTCCCATTATTCTGATCTTTTTTCTTTTTTCAACATACTCAGTAGATCCAAATTTGTAAAAATGGTTTACTTTCGACCGTTTGAATCGGCCATCAAAACCGATATAAACAATAAAATTCTTCAATTATTGCAAGCAAAATCTGAATTTCGGCAACATTTTAAGCTTTGGATAAATTAAAAATCCGAAATCCGAAATCCGAAATCCGAAATTTGGATCTACTGATACTCTGCTATTTCAAATGTTTCTCGAAAAAGTTAAAGATTCGTGTGTATTCGTCCGTCCACGAGGTCGAACGCTGAAAGCCGTGATTTTCCGCCGGATAGAGCATCGCTTCAAAATACGGCGTTTTTTCTAGTCGGATCAGTTTTTCGATCAGCTGCATCGAATCCTGCGCGGGAACATTATCGTCAACCAACCCGTGCAAAATCAATAAAGGTTTGTTAAGCGCGTCGGCATATGCGATCGGCGACGAGCGTTTGTAGCCGTCAACATTCTTTTCGGGAAAACCAAGCCGTTCCGCCGTATAGATCGGCGATGAAGCATAATAATTCTTCCAATCAGCAACTGGACGAAGCGCCGCCGCGCAAGTTATTTTATCGGTTCGAAAGGCGAGCATTTCCGCCATAAAACCGCCGTAACTGCCACCGTAAACGCCTATTTTCTTTGAGTCAACCGCATAATTTTTGACCGCAAAATCAATCGCGTCCAGATGGTCGTCGTAATCTTTGCCGCCGAGGAAATCGTAAACGTCGGTGCGCCAATCGCGCCCGTAACCGGCCGAACCGCGATAATCAATATCCAGAACAACATAGCCTTTTGCCGTCAGCATCTGGTTGAACATAAACTCCCGAAAGTAATTATTCCAGCCGTTGATCGTATTTTGCAGATAACCCGCGCCGTGTACGAAAATGATCATCGGGTATTTTTGTGTCTTATTAAAATTTGACGGTAAATAGACTTTAGATTTGACAACCTTGCCGTCGCGGGTCGGAATATCAACAAATTGGGGAGCGTTCCATTTTGTTTTAAGAAAACTTTCGGGCGCGGTTTTGGTGATTTGCTGCGGAACATTCAACCCGCGACAGCGCGGACAAACCTTGACAGCGAAAAGCTCGGTCGGCGCATTCCATTTCGAGCCTTGGTAAAGCAATACCGGTTGTTCATTGATCGCATCAATTTGGGCGTTATTTTTGATGCCTTTGTCATTCGAAAAAATCTGCACTTTATCGTTGTTACGAACATCCAAACTATAAAATTGACGTTCCGCCGTATTTTCTTCCGTCGAACTGAAGACGAGTTTATCGCCTTCCGCTGTCCATTTTGCCCATTCGACCTGCCATTTGCCGCCGGTTAATTGTCGTACCTCGACTTTTGAAGTAAAACCGGCGTCGGTTGGATTTTCCTGACGAATTTCTCCGCTCGGATTTGGTTGCGGTTTAGCGCGTTCGAGCGTTGCCAAATAAAGATGATTAAATCCGTCGCGTTCACTTCCGAAAAGAATCTGCGAATCGTCTTTCGGGTTCGGTTCGACGATTGACGAAAGCGGCGCGATCCATTTTTCGTCTGTTTCTTCCGTTACCGGAATCGTCATTTCGTCTTTGCTGCCGACGTTGTGAACACAAAATATCTGCCGCCGCTTCAGATCTTTATCAACGCGGTCAACGATCAAACTGCGGTTATCCGCCGCCCATTTCAGACTGCGAATATAACCCGCGCCTTCCGGTTTTGGCAGATTTATTTCAAAAGGTTTTTCGCGGCTGCCGTCCGCCGGCGTGACGAAGATCTTCTGCTCGGTAAATCCGCGCCGGGTCGAATTTGCCTGGACAAATTCATCGAGATAATTCGGCACAAACAATGCCTTTTGCTTTGAACCGTCGCTCAAAACATAAGCGATCAATTTGCCGTCTTTCGTCGGATTGACGTTAAAGATCGTCAAAAAAGCTGTCGGATTTGCTTCTTTTGTAACTTGAACGAGCGAAGTTTCCTTCAAATTCAAAACAAAATAATTTCCGTTTGATGAATAAAGGATCGCGTCATTCGTCAGCCACCGCGCGCCCGCTTCAACGCCTTGCGTGCGCGTAATTCTTCGCGGGTTGGCATCTTTGGTTTCTAAATCGAGAACATAAATATCCGTATTTTGCAGAAACAAGATCCGGCGCGAATCGGGCGAAAATTCAACGCCGCCGAGATTTTTTTCACGCGCCTTGACAAAATCGTCGCGGACAATCAAACCGTAATCCAATTTGCTCGCGGGCGGCAGTGTTCTTTGTTCGTAATTGGCTTCAGCATTGACCAGAATGCGCGGATTGAAGCCATGTGACGAAACAATATAAAGATTTCGCGGTTCGATGCCGTCAGCGTTCCACGCATAAACGACAGATTGTCCGTCGGGCGAGAGCTTTTCCGAATCGGGTCGCATTCCGGCAATCGAAGGCTCGCGCATAATGTCTTTGACCGTCAGATTTTGCGCAAAATCTGCGGAAAAACAAATAAAAAGAAGAATGATTGGCAGTAAATAATAGCGTTTATTCATAAATGTTGATAGAAACAGACTTTAAAAACAGAGTATTTATTAGTCTCAGTAGATCCAAATTTGGAAAGACGGGTTACTTTCGACCGTTTAAAGCGGTCATTGAAAACAATTGAAACCGCAAATACTCGCCAATTATCGGAAGCAAAAATCTAAAATTCGGCAAAAGTCCAAGACTTGGATTGATTAATAATCCGCGCATCTGCAATCCGCAATCCGCAATTTGGATCTACTGAGTCTGTAAAATAAGTTTTCTAATGAATTTCAAATTTCAGATTTCAGATTTCAAATTAAAAACCAAGTCGAAACTTATTTAGTGCGAAAAACATACAGTAGAAAACTTATTTTACAGACTATATTAATAGAGCAATTTTTAAATTATCTGGTATATTGTCTTCGTTCAGAGTCCAAACGCGGAACGCACTTTGCATTCCCGCCGCGCTTGTGCCTCGCGGGATCACGCTAAAGTGTGGACTCTGAACGAAGAAAGAAATCCGCCAGCGTAAACTCAAAACACCAGATAATTTAAAAAACAGACTACTTATGCTAACCCAAAATAGTTTTTCTTTACGGTAATTCAAGCGCGTTTGCACGTTTTTCAGAAGGTGTCGCAGTTGATTTATCATCTCTGTAAATCGCGCTTTCCCATTCGCCGTACATCGCATTTGGCAGCACGATAAATTTGTTTCCCCAAAAATCTTTGGCTTTATCAACTTCCGAGAAACGGTCGGCGACCGTTCTTTTCTCGTAAACATTTGACAGATCGTTAAGGTTATCGCCCATCAGAATAACAATCCGATATTTCTCGGCGATTGCCAGCCGGCGCGGTTCTTTGGTTGAATCCTTTTGGCGAAGCAGCACATTTTCTTCCGAAATATCGGGAAAACCGACGGCTTTTAAGTTATCAATCGTCGCCGCTTTTTGCACTTCGTCGCGATTGGAAACATAAAAAATGCGCACGCCTTTCGATTTCGCGTAAATTGCAAAATCAACCGCGCCGTGAATCGCTTTTGCCTTGCGCAGATCGCCCCACGCATACCAGCTTTTCAAATCGAACGGCAGCCGGTTTTTTGCGCCGTAGGCTTGCGCGGGCGAATTGTCGAGCATTGTTTCGTCAATGTCAACGACCACCGCACGCGCCATTTTCTTTTGCGCTTTCGGCAGCTTCTTTTTTGTTTTATCGTCGTCGTCGTCAAGCGAGCGTTTTCCCCAATTGAATGCCTGAATACAAAGCGCGCGATATTCGGCCGCTTTCTGCATAAAAAGAATCGCGCCGATTTGATATTCGGTATCGGCCGATGCTTGCGTTTGCATTCCTTGCTGCGCGGTCGAAACAGTGACAAAATACGTCGCAATGATCGAAGATAAAACCAACCCGAAGGTCAAAAGATATTTTTTTGAATTCATATTGTTAGATTTGGTAAAAGTTGTTGGTTTTGATTATAAAATAATTATGCCCGAAAACACGAAAGAAGATCAGCAAATTCAGGAAGATTGCGGGGAATCGCCCGAAAAATCTGTGCCGGGCGAAGATCAAACGAAGCGAAGTTATTATTACGACGACGCTTGCGGTTACGAAATCTACTCAGAAGAAGCAGACGACGATGAGGAAGAAGATGAAAAGTGATTATGCGAAAACGAAGAAATAGGACGCGGACAAACGCGGATTAAGCGGATTTTCGCGGATGTTTTAAACATTAAAT
>JANPDZ010000405.1:0-3472 GCA_031431735.1 Acidobacteriota bacterium
CGGAACATCGCAATACGGAATGCAGACCTTTGACCAATCACTGTTTTATCTCTATCAATCGGGCTTGATCGCCCTCGAAGAAGCCTTGCGCGGTTCGACCAATCCGGACGAATTTCGTCTGCGGCTTGCCGGTATCCAAAATACTTCGGCAATGGCAAAAGAAGATATGGAAAAAAATAGCGGCGTCGTTGGTTCGATAAGTAATTTGATTACAAGAAATTGAATTTAGTTTTGAGTGGAGAGTGGAGAGTGGAGAGTGTGGTTATTTATTGACTCTCCACTCTCCACTCTCGACTTCTTACTTTTAAGTGTTAAATTTTACCGATATTTAAAGATATTTAAAGAAAAGCCTTTTTTTACCTGCTTTGTCTTGACAGCAAAGCCTTTTGGAATGTAAATTCTAGTTTTGTTCGGACAAAAGCGCGATAACGGAATTGAAGCAAAATAGTATGCCATGACTCTCTTTTCACGATAATTTCTCAGAAAATCTTATCGGCATAAATTATCTTCTTTCCATCCGCCTTGTTTAAGGTTACAATTGATAAAATCCGCTGAGTCAATCAATTTTATACGCTTGACCGAATAAAAAGCAGAGTTCGCACTTTTAAAAGTAGCTATATTGAAAAGGAAATTTACATAAATATAAATGTCTAATGATGTTATAAAAGAAACTGAAGAATCCCCGATGGGCGATGCTCCTGTTTCAGAAGAAATTGAACAAGTAACTTCTGCCGAGATGGCGGCAGATGAAAGCTTAACAGACCAACCGATTTCGGCTGATGAAGATTTTGGTTCAATCCTCGAAAAATTCGAGCAGGATCAAACTGTTTTTCATACAGGTGAAACTGTCAAAGGAAAGGTCATCGGTATTTCGGATCACGGCGTTGTCGTTGACTTCGGGTATAAATCGGAAGGCATTGTGCCGCTCGAAGAATTTACCATGGAAGACGGCGTGCTAAGTGTCAAAAATGGTGACGAGGTTGAAGTTGTTATCAAAAACATTCACCCGGGCGATGCGCCGCCGATTCTTTCCCGCAATGATGTTCTGCGCCGCAAAGCGTGGGATATTATCGAAACCGCATTTAATGAAGGCACTCCGATCGTCGGGTTAGTGCTCGATAAAACCAAAGGCGGATTGCGTGTTGACATCAACGGGGTCGAAGCATTTTTGCCCGGATCGCTCGCGGATTCGCGTCCGAGTTTTAATCTCGATTCATTTCGCGGACAAGAAATCGAAGCCCGCGTTATTAAATTCAGCCGCAAGCGAAATAATATCGTTCTTTCTCGAAAGGCGCTGACCGATGAAGTCATCAATAAACAAAAAGGCGAAACCTTAGATAAGATCGAACAAGGCTACGTGATCGAAGGTGTTATCAAAAATCTGACCGATTACGGCGCATTTGTTGACATCGGCGGCATTGACGGACTTCTGCACGTGACCGATATGTCCTGGGGCCGACTCCAGAATCCATCTGATCTGTTCAAGGTCGGCGATAATGTCCAGGTCAAAGTTCTCAAACTCGATAAAGAAAAAGAAAAAGTTTCGCTTGGATACAAGCAACTGATTCCCGATCCCTGGTCGAGTGTGGTCGAAATTTATCCGGTCGGTGCAAAAATCAGCGGAAAGATTTCGAGCGTTGCCGAATACGGCGCATTTATCGAACTCGAAGCAGGCGTTGAAGGTCTCGTGCACGTTTCGGAAATGTCCTGGTCGAAACGCTCCAAGAGCCCGAAACAAATGTTCCATCCCGGCGAAGAAGTCGAAGTGCAGGTTCTCGGTGTTGATACCGAAGACCGCCGCATCAGTTTAGGTATGCGCCAGCTTCAACCGAATCCGTGGCAAGCTGCCGCCGGTAAATACCGCGTCGGCGTGACGGTCGAAGGCAAGGTTCGCAATATTACCGATTTCGGCGCGTTTATCGAATTGGAAGACGGAATTGACAGACTCGTGCACGTTTCGGATATTTCGCGCTCGAAGAAGATCAGACATCCGAAGGATATGCTGAAACGCGGACAAGAAGTCAAAGCCGTCATCACGAGCCTCGATATTGAGGGACAACGGATGTCGCTTTCGATGAAAGATCTCGCGCCGAGCACCTGGGACGCCTATATTGCCGACCATAAAGCCGGCGATGTGATCAAAGGAAAGATTTCGCGGTTTGCCGGATTCGGAGTTTTTGTTGAATTGGCTGACGAACTCGAAGGTCTTTGCCATATCTCGGAACTTTCCGATGACCGGATCGAAAATCCCGAAAAGATCTATCATATCGGGCAGGAAATGGATTTCAAAATTCTGCGCATTGAATATGATAATCAAAAAATCGGACTTTCAGCGCGCGCTGTCGGTAAAGAAGACGAGCCGGTCATTGATTACAAGAGCTATACGACCGAAGCAAAGGGCGGAATGGCTTCACTTGCGGAACTGGCAAATTTGAAATTCCCATCGGCAAAAACCGAAGAACCTAAGGAAGAACCGAAAAAAGCCAAAACCGAAAAGGCGATTGAACTGGTTGAAACAACGCCGGAGTCCGAGGCTCCGGCGGAAACCGTTTCAGAAGCGGCGGAAACCGTTTCTGAGGAAACCGTTGAAACCCCGCAAGAAGCGGAAACCGCTGTTGAAAGCGTAGTAGCAGAAGAAACGGAAGCAGTTGAAGCAACTGAAACGGTTGAAGCAACGACCGAAATTACGGCTGAAAACGAAGCGGTTGAAACACCGACTGTCGCCGAAGCAGAAGAAACCGTTGCCGAAGACACAGCCGAAACCGTAACCGGGACAGTTGAAAATGCAGTTGAAGAAGCCGAAGAACAAACAGCCAAAGGCTAAGTAAAAAAATAACAAGCCGGAAGAGAGGAAAAGATAAAGATGACAAAAGCTGACTTAGTGGAAAAAGTTGCAAAAGAAGCGGAAATGACCAAAAAAGATGCCGAACAACTTGTCGAGATTGTTTTCGAAAGCATTATCGGTTCTTTGAATGGAGGCGAAAAAATTGAATTGCGCGGATTCGGCAGTTTTCGCGTTCGTGAGCGCAACGCCCGCCAAGGTCGCAACCCGAAAACCGGCGAGCCAGTCAGCATTCCGGCAAAACGCGTGGCATATTTCAAACCCGGCAAAGAACTCAAGGAATTGATTAATACAGGAAAATAAGCTGAGAGTGGAGAGTGGAGAGTGGAGAGTGGAGAGGGTTTTGGTCTCTCCACTCTCCACTCTCTACTCTTTACTCTTTTTATGGATCTACTTTGGAGTCCCTGGCGATACGATTACATCAAAAGCGGTGATAGCAAAACAGCTGCCGTTTCAAGTGGTTGTGTGTTTTGTGATATTTTGGCAAGCCCGGCAAACGATGAAGAAAAGTTTATACTTCATCGCGCCGGGTTTAACTTTGTCATTCTGAATGTTTATCCATACATCAGCGGTCATCTGATGGTCGTTCCCTTTGAGCATCTTTCTGAAATTGACCGGGCAAGCAAAGAA
>JANPDZ010000406.1:0-2185 GCA_031431735.1 Acidobacteriota bacterium
ACGCCTTCCCAGAGCAGCGACGTAAAGGCTTCGGCGCGTTCGTCGCGGAAGTTTTGGTGTTCAAACCAATTTGCACGCCACCAATAATAACCGCGTCCGTAACTTCGGCTGCCGTATTCGAGAACCGATGTATTTTGCGTATCGCCCGGAATGGATTCGCTGACCGCAAGTTCGGGATTGAGGATCTCTAGTCCTGCCGGAAGCGGGTCAACCAATGCAACGTGATACCGCCGCGCCTGTGCGACCATCGTCAGACGTACGCGAACGCGTGCGCCCGCCTTGATCGTCCAACTACCGTCGGCGTTTTGTTTGACATCGTCGGCCGCGTCAATCGCTTCGTATTTTCGCAGAACCGTGAATCCGTAATCCGCCGGCGCGAGCTTTAGATTCTTCGGCGCGTATTTCATACCGATTCGATAATAAAGCCGTCCCGCGCCTTGTTTATCGAGAATCAGGTTGGAAGTTCCGCCCTGTTCGACCAAATAAGACATCGGAACATTCAAAATATTCGAATCAATCGAACGACCTTTGAAAATTTCCTCACCCGCGTATGTGTTTCCAAGCCAGATCTTCGTAATGAAATCAGGCGTGACCTTCTCAAACGCGTTGAAATATTTGTCCAAAGCTAACAAAATAAACACATTTTCCTGCGTGTTGGACCACGCGCCCTTCGTGCGATGATCGAGCAGACCGCGCACGAGTTTCGGGATCAGATCGTTGTTCGGTTCGGCTTTGATCAGGGCTTCGAGCAAAACGCCGTCAGCGCGTCGGTTTGAATACATAATCAGCCAGCCGCCGTCGCCGTAATCGGTCACAAAATTTGCGGCGGCGGCAGTTTCCGTCGTCCGGTTCATCAAAAAGCGTTTGATCGCGTCCGTTTCGACCGTCGAAGTTTTATCGTTTGCCAAGACCGAAAGAATCCAACCGATTGCTTCAAACGGAAGTTTTTCGAGCGTTGCTTCTTTCAATAAAGCTTTCGCTTTGACAACATCTTTATCGCCCATCAGATCGCGGATATAAAGCGCGTAAGCCGAAATCGTCCAGCGAACCTGCGGGGATCGTTTGTGCCATTCGTCAAATTTAGTTTCGACATTTTTTAGATAAGGTTTCGTTTTATCGAGCATTTCGTCCGGCACTTTGTAGCCTTTCGCTTTCGCGAGCGCGAGCGCGTGGGCGACGTGAATCGTCAAAAACGGATATTCGTAGCGTTCACGGTTGCGCGACCAGAGACCGAAACTGCCGTCTTCACGTTGGCGACCTTTGAGGATTTCGATGTCTTTCGCGAAATTCTTGTCGAGTTCTTCTTTGGACGGCATTTCCTTTGATTTGAACGCCGTCAGCACATCGCGCAAAGCGGCGATCGAAATCATCCGTGACGAAATTTGTTCCGAACATTCATACGGATAACGATAGAGATAAATAAACGCGTCGGTCAATTCCTGAAGTTGTGTCGAACTGGTCGTGACTTCCAAACCGCCGAATTGCGGATAGACATCACCCGGCGTTTGGACGGGCTGGAAGATCGCGCCGTTTTGATCGGTCGTGCCGTAAGTCGCAAAGGCTTCGGTCGTTGCCGGAGTCCACACGGGCAGCGAAATTTCCGCCGCGTCAGACCAATTCCCTGCCGTGACAGCGATTTGGAAACGCGCCGTGCCCGCTTTTTCAGCAGAAACCGGAAAGCGAACCTCTGCACGGTCGTTTGCCTTGACAAGAACACGGCGACCGCCGCCATTGGTCAAAGTCGCGTTGGTTGCACGAACCGCAACGTCAACCGCCATATCTTTGTCGGTTTGGTTTTGGACAACGACGGGCAGTTCGATCTTATCGCCGAAATTCATAAATCTCGGCGCGCTCGGGCGCACCATCAAAGGCTGTCTGGCAGTGAGCGAAGATTCGCCGCCGCCGAATCGTTTGCCCGTGTCAACCGAAACCGCCATTATTCGATAGCGTGTTAAGTTGTCCGGCACTTTCACCTCAACCGTCGCCTTACCGTTTGAATCGGTCTTGACGGACGGCGCGAAAATCGCCAGCGCGTTGAAATTTGAGCGCAGGTTGATTGGCGTATCGGGATTGGTCGGCGCATTTTCCTCTCTTTCCGCCGACATATCAGCCATTACGTTATCGTCTTTGCTTTCTTTCTTCGAACGCATGACACTCGTCGGCGAAGCCTGTGGTTTTGCCATCA
>JANPDZ010000407.1:0-4463 GCA_031431735.1 Acidobacteriota bacterium
AAAATCCGTTTTTTCGGGAAAGTCTGGCGGAAAGTTTTGCCGCAATTTTGTCTTTTGAGCCGGATCTGGGCGAATTTTCGCCGCCGTTGGTAAACATTATCCGTAATGCTTTGCAAAAAAATGCGAATGACCGTTACAAAGACGCGAAAGCTTTGCTCACCGATTTGCGCGAACTTCGGAATGAACTGAGTTTTGAAGAACAGCTCCGAAGTCACGATTTGAGTTTTGAACAATTGGTTATCAAAAAACCTCGATTCGGTTGGAAACAAACTGTTTTGACAAGTTTGGTTTTGCTGATCCTTACCGTTGGCGGCTGGTTTTATTGGCAAAATCGAAATGCAAATTGGGCGCGTGAAAGCATCAAAAAAATTGAAGAACTCGTCAAAGCCGACAAAACTTTCGAGGCTTACGATTTGGCTTTGCAGGTTCAAAAGCACTTGCCGAATGACGAAAATTTGGTGAAATTGATGCCGCTGGTTTTCGATAGTTTATCGGTCAAAACCGAACCGGCGGGCGCCAAAGTATATCTCAAACGCTTTCAGCCAAACGAAAACAGAAAATTTCCCGAACGCGAGTTTATCGGTGAAACACCAATCGAAAACAAGCAAATCGCCCGCGGACAATATTTGCTTTACGTCGAGAAAACCGGCTTGGCGTCTTTTACGCGAAGTATTTCAAGTAGATTACCGAATTATTCAACCGATTTAATTGCAATGCCGCCGATTGAAATTTCGGCAAAACTTTTGCCGGTCGGGCAAATTCCCGAAAAAATGATTTTCATTCCCGGAGGCGAATATCATCTCGTCAGCTACACGCGTCCGACCGAAAAATCCGTAAAACTCGGTGATTTTTTGATCGATAAAAACGAGGTATCAAACGCGGACTTTAAAGAATTTATCGCGGTTGGCGGTTATTCAAAAAAAGAATTCTGGCAGATTCCGTTCGTCAAAAACGGCAAGGAAATTCCATTTGAAGAAGCCGCCCAAAATTTCAAAGACCGAACGGGTTTGCCCGCGCCGCGTTCGTGGACAAATCAAAATTTTGCCGAAGACAAAGCAAATTTTCCGGTGACGGACATCAGTTGGTACGAAGCGGCGGCTTACGCACGGTTTCGCGGCAAATCTCTGCCGACAATTTTTCAATGGGAAAAAGCAGCTCGCGACGGTAAATTTGATGAAGGTTACAACACGATGCCGTGGGGCTTGAGCCGCGATACGGATTCAATCGAATTTCTCGCCAATTTTCGCGGAGAAGAAACGACATCGGTCGAAAGTTTCGAATTCGGCGCAAGTCCTTACGGCTGTCTGAATACGGCCGGAAACGCCGCCGAATGGATGCTCAACCGGCGCGGCGCGAATGTTCTGGTGGGCGGCGGTTCGTGGGGCGAAAAGCCTTATTTATTCGGCTATTACGGAGATTTTCCTGCTTTTTACAACTCAAATAAAATTGGTTTTCGGATGGTGAAAAATCTTTCGGAAGATACAAACGGTGCTGAAGATCTGCCGCTGCCGGAAATTCCGTTTTATCAAGCCTCCAGCGATGCCGATTTCAAAAAATGGCTTGTCCATTACGCTTACGACAAAACTCCGCTTGAACCCGAATTAGTTGAAAAGACGGAAACCGATTCGTGGACGCGCGAGAAAATTACTTTCATTGGCGCAAATCGTGAACGGGCAATCGCGTATCTTTATTTGCCGAAAAACGTGCCGCGCCCCTTTCAGGTTGTCCATTGGATTCCGGCGGCCGATGTGCCGCTCGGATTTACTTCTTTGCCGCATTCGGTCGAAGATCTTCTCGCGCCCGTCATCAAATCGGGACGCGCCGTTTTTGCAGTCGTTGCGAAAGGCTACAACGAGCGTCCGTTTCCCTTGGATTATCAAGACCCGAACCGCGGCAGCATCGAGTTTCGGAAAGAAATGGTCAGCCGTGTGACGGATTGGCGGCGCGGGCTTGATTATCTCGAAACGCGCAATGACATTGACTTAAACCGGATCGCGTTTCTCGGCTTGAGCCGCGGCAGCAATGAAGGAATTATTTTGACGGCGATTGAAAAGCGTTATCGCGGAGCTGCATTTGTCGGCGGCGGCGTGCGTCCGGCGTGGTTAAAATGGATTTCCGAAGCCAATATGATCAAATTTGCGCCACATATTTCTGCACCAAAATTGATTTTGAAAGGTCGTTATGACGAAGCACATCCTTTGAAAACCGAATCTGAACCCCTTTTTTATCTGCTGCGCGAACCGCGCCGCATCGTCATTGTCGAAAGCGGACATGTTCCGCCGCCCGAAATTTTTGCGCCTGCGATCAATAATTGGCTCGACGAAACTCTCGGAAAAATTTTAAATTGAAAAAAGGTTGTCTTACGCATAGTTTTTCAATACAATAAATTCACAAATAGAAATACTTAGACGATTTTTCAAATTTCTTAAATTTAAGGAGAAGGGTTCAAATGAACAATCGCGGTAAGAAAATTGTTCTGGCGGCAAGCACTTCAGAATCTTCCGAATATCTCAACAGTACCTGGCGGCAGATGCTTCTCGGCACTTTGCCATCGCGCTACACACGCTTTCCGTTTTATATGGTTGACGTGAAATGGGAAAACGAAACCCGCAGCGACGGACAAGCAGTTGCCGTTCCAAACGGTTTGCGTGTCGTTGAATCAATTCTTTTAGAAAAATTTTCTCCCGAAGACATTGCCGTTTGTTATCCCGATCAGCTTGATCTATTTGTCGGCGAAGACACCCGGGTGGTCGGCATTCACGCGCATAATCCGCTCGGCATTACGTTTGCGACCGATGTTTACGTGAATTTTTACGGCACTAAAACCGAGCCGATTAATGCCGCCGAATTTAAGCGTCTGATCACGCACGAAGCGATCAAAAAACATAAAGATCATCTAAAAGTTCTCGTCGGCGGTCCGGGTTCGTGGCAGATCGAAAAGAAAAATTTGCAGGACGAATGGGGCATTGATTGCATAGTTGATGGCGAGGCCGAAGATATTATTCTCGACCTTTTTGAACGGGCGATGCGCGGTGAAAGTTTGCCGCGCAAAATCGAGGGAAAATCACCGCGAATGGAAGATATTCCGACAACTCAAAACCGCTCGACGTTTGGTGTTGTCGAAATTACACGCGGTTGCGGGCGCGGTTGTCAATTTTGTTCGATCGCGCTCAGAAAAGGCAGAAGTCTGCCGCTTGAACATATCCTTGAAAATGTTCGTGTGCAGGTTGCCAACGGTGCCGACACGATCACTCTGACGACCGAAGACATTTTTTTGTATGAGCAAGGTCCGAAATTCGATACAAATGTTCCGGCACTCAAAAAACTTCTCAAATCAATCACCGAAGTTCCGGGCGTAAATCGCATTATGTTGACCCATGGCACGATCTCGCCGATTGTCCGTAATCCTGAATTACTGGAAGAATTATCGCCTTACGCGGTTGATTTTTCGACGCATCAGCATCCGGCTTCGACGCATCACGACAAGCGTTACGCGAGTCTTTTTGTCGGTCTTGAAACGGGCAGTCCGCGTCTTTTCAATCAATTTATGAAAGGCAAAGCGTATCCGTATAAAGCCGAGCAATGGCACGATGTCGTGCTCAAGGGAATGGAACTGATGAACAAACATAATTGGTTTCCATTTGCGACCTTTATCATCGGTCTGCCGGGCGAAACCGAAGCCGACACAAAAAAATCGCTCGATTTGCTGCACGCCCTCAAAGATTCAAAATGGGTTGTCATGCCGACGCTTTTTGTGCCGCTCGAAGATACCCGAATGGAAAAGAACGAAAGCGCGAAACTTGCCAATTTAACCGAATTGCAGTGGGAATTTTTCTTTACGGCGTGGCGTTACAATATTGATTTTTACCGCAGCGACCCGACTTTTCAACGCCGTTTCAATTTCGGAATACCGATTTATTATTATCTGATGGGGCGACGAATGTTCGGCAAACAAATGAAATATCCGCTGATGCGTCTGGCGCATTTTCCCGAAAGTTACTTGAAACGACGTCTGTATTTGGATTTGCGCGAAAATAGTCCAATAATCGTTCCTGATTCGGTCGAGATTCCGCAACCGAAAATGCGTCCGGCAATTCCCGAACTCGGTTGATTAGTTTTTTATTAGACAATTTTACTAAATAGTCGCTCCTTAAAAAGTAGTTAAATGTTTATAAGTCTTAGACTTATCTGCCAAATTTGGCGATATTTTTTGCAAGTTTTTGACGCTTTTTTGCAAATTTCTTGCAAATTTTTTCAAAGTTTTTGCGCAATTTGCCAAAATTTCCAGTTTGAAAAATTTTCGTTTTTCAAAAAATGCCGGAAATTTGATTTTTAGCGATTTTATTCAAAAACTAAACTATTCAATTTAGACCGCTTACGGTTTCGTAAAAAGTCAACTTTGAAACCCAAGCAAAGTATCGTCCAAATTATTGTCTTTTGGCGGACTTTTTAAGGAACGACTA
>JANPDZ010000408.1:0-9704 GCA_031431735.1 Acidobacteriota bacterium
CAAGACCAAAAATCAGATGTCCTTTTCCAAACGTAAAAAACTCTTCCCGCGTTAAGCGAAACGTCAGCAAACGGAAAGTGTCTTTGACAATTTGCAGCATCTTTACATATTCCACGCAACCTGACTTTTGAGCCTTAAAATCGAGCGTTCCTTGCCGAGCGTTTCAAAAACCGCGAGCATCGAAGGCCCGACAGCTAAACCGGTCAGAAGTGCGCGCGCGCCGTTCATAATGACACCCAGTTTCGTGCCTTTTTCTTCCGTGAATTTGGCGACCGCTTCGTGAATCGCGTCGTGGGTGAAATCTTCGACCGATTCGAATCTTTCCGCGAGTTCAGGCAGCCACGCCTGCAGATCGGGAAATTTCTTTAAGTTTTTATCAATCGCTGCCGGGTCAAAATCGAAATCTTCGGAAAAATAGGCGCGTCCCTGGGCGGAAAAATCTTTGAGCGTGAAAAATCTTTCGCGGATCAGGTCAGCCGTTTTTTCAAACCAAGCTTTGTCATCATCTTCGTATTCATCGCGCCAGAGCCGCGCGGCTTTCATTTCGGCTTTGACGAACGGAAGAAGTTCATCGAGCGGCATCGTGCGGATGTATTCGGCGTTCATCCAGATCGCTTTATCGTCCGTCCATCGTTTTGGATTGTTCGCGTCGAAATTAAAGATCGCCGGATTGCGGTGAATACTGCCGAGCGAGAATTTTTCAGTTAATTCTGCGAGCGTGTAAATTTCTTTTTCTTCGCTCGCCGACCAGCCCAAAAGCGCAAGAAAATTACGAAACGCGGCCGCTAAAAAACCGTGGTCGCGGTAGGTAGTCATCGAAACGATCTCGCCGTGAATTCTTTTCGACAGTTTTTTTCCGCCCGGCGCAAGAATCAGTGGAAGATGCGCGAAACGCGGCAGTTTGATGCCCAACGCTTCGTAGATCAAAATTTGTTTATGCGTGTTCGTCAGATGGTCTTGACCGCGAATGACATCGGTGATCTCCATTTCGATGTCGTCACAAACAACCGCCAAATTGTAAAGCGGATGACCGTCGCTACGGAGCAGAACGAGGTCTTCGGTTTCTTTGTAATCGCGTTCATTAACCCCGTACACCGCGTCTTCAAAACTCGTTTTTCCGATTTCGGCAATCTTTAATCGAATCGCAAACGGTTCGCCTGCTTCGGCGCGTGTGTCGGATTCTTCTTTTGAAAGATCGCGAAACGGATTATCGCGCATTGATTTTTCGCCCTGATTTTGGCGCGCGCGATCCGCGATCGTTGCTTTGATATTCTTGTCTGTTGGCTCGGCTTTCGGCGTAAAATCCCGATAAGCTTTTCCTTCTTCAAGCAGTTTCAGCGCGGCGGCACGATGTTTATCGGCGTTTTTTGATTTAAAAACGATCTCTTCATCAGGCGCGAAACCGAGCCATTGCAAACCTTCTAAAATTGACTGCGTTGATTCATCGGTCGAACGCGCAATATCGGTGTCTTCGATGCGCAGCAGAAATTTTCCGCCCGTGTTGCGGGCATAAAGATAATTAAAAAGAGCGGTTCGGGCAGAACCAATGTGTAAATACCCGGTCGGAGACGGTGCAAATCTAACTCGTGACATCATAAAAATTTTTCCACGCAGACCCGCAGAGAGCGCAGAGCGTTAAATTAAAAAACCTGTCAAAAATACAAAAAGCTATCAAACTTAAAAATTTGATAGCCGCCGATAAATCCGAAATCGTAAATCGTAAATCTAAAATTTATATGGCGGAGACGACAGGATTCGAACCTGTGGAAGTCTTTTGAACTTCAACAATTTAGCAAACTGCCGCTTTCAGCCACTCAGCCACGTCTCCGCATAAAAAGCATTTTTAATTTTAGCTGTTGGGCAAACTTTGTCAAGTTGATTACGCCAACAAAGACAAAAATTTAATCAACAAAGCAAACTTTATTGCCCAAGGCGCATCATACCACCAAACTTCAGTGTCATTGCCGGCTTGACACATTTGATTTTACGAAAGAAAATACCAAAGTGCATAGTTTAGCACTCGTTTTTAGTTAGTTGTTGCAGTTTTAGCACTCCTGTAATGAGTTTTCCCCGTAACTTGTTTTTGCGGAGGCCGCTTTATTAATGAGTTTTTCCGAAGCCCCAAAATTTTTTCTGAGCACTTTTCTGATTGCGCTGACTGTTTTTTCCGCGTTTTTTGTTTCCGCGTCTGAAAATCAAGCGGCGGTCGTTGTCGAAAATAAAGGAATGCTTGGCGTGATCAAGGGAACCGTGCGCGACGAATCGGGCAATCCGATTGCCGCTGCCTATGTTTCAATTTTTCGAGCCGGCACATCGCAGCTCTTAAAACAAGTGCGTTCGGCAGCAAACGGAAGTTTTTTGGCGAAGATCTTACCCGGCACTTATACGGTTTTGGCAGTCGCCGAAGGTTTTAACCCGATCACGCTTTCGCAGGTTGAAATCAATCGTTCGACCGAACTAAATTACAAATTTAATCTTGAACGCGCCGGCAGCGGCAATACTCTGCCCGAAAAACGTCCCGACCGCAATAGCTCTAAATGGCGGATTCGCGCTGCGCAAATTCGCAGTTCGATCTATCAAAATCAAGACGGCGACACACCGATTGAAGAATCGGACGAAAACACGGCAGCAAACGAAAATAAAACCGAAGAAAACAACGAAGTTTCAGATACGCAAGAAAAATCAAACCGGAAAAATCAAACGGTGATCGAAACTTTTGCCGCCAATGCAAACGGTGAAAATTTCACAGGCGTTAATTTTGCGACGCTTTTGCCGGTGAGTGAAAACACGGAAATCGTGTTGGCAGGACAAACTGCAACCAGTCCGAACGCGCCGCAGAGATTTGAAGCCAATCTAAAAGTTCGTCCGAACGAGCAGCACCAGCTTCGTCTCAATACTTCGATCGCCAAACTCGGCAAGGTCGAAATCGAAAATCAACAAAAATGGCTCGGACAATTTTCCTTTCAGGCTTTGGATGAATGGAAGGTCAAAAACGGCGTGGTCTTTGTTTTTGGTTTCGATTATTCACGTTTTTTAGGTGCCGGCAATGATTTCTCGCTTAGTCCGCGATTGGGTTTGCAGTTTGACGTAAATTCAAAAACACGGCTTCGTACATCTTACACAACACAAACCGAAGAAAAAAATTGGTCACAAGCAATCGAACTTGAAAACGCGCAGGTTATTTTCCGCGAACCGATTGCCGTGCAGGATTTTGTCGTCGAAAATGACAAACCGCAAATGAATAAAAGCAGTCGGTTTGAATTCGGAATTGAAAGAATTTTGGACAGTAGTTCTTCGATCGAAGCAAATGTGTTTTTTGATTTAACAAGCGGTCGCGGAGTTGGTCTGATAAATTTGCCGATAGATTTTTTAGGTGGCGAAGCCGATAAGTTTGTTGCCAATCAACAAGGCAAAGCACAAGGTTTAAGATTGGTTTATTCGCGCCGTTTGAACGGAGTTTTCAGTACCTCGGCAGGTTATGCTTTCGGCAACGGGCAGAAACTATCGGCGCAAGCGATTTCAAACCCGGCAAATGTTTTTGAAAACGGCTATTTTCAGACATTTTTCGGACAATTTGAGGCTGATTTGCGAACCGGCACACAGATTAAAACAGTTTTTCGTCTGTCGCCGCAGGCAACGGTTTTTTCGATTGACCCGTTTCAGGGCAGAATGACGATTTACGATCCCGGTTTAAGCGTTGTTATTACGCAATCGTTGCCGACTCTTGGATTGCCGATTCGGGCCGAAGCGATTATTGATGGACGGAATTTGCTTGATAGTCAAACAAGCGTCAACGGCGAAGAAGGAAGCCTGAAATTATCATCGCAAAGACGGATTTTGCGCGGCGGGATTCTCGTCAGATTTTAGGTTTAATCAAGCCAAAATTTTATTGTCCGAAGTCAATTGTTTTTGGCTTTGGATTTTTTTTGTTTCCAAATTCTCGGATACGAAGCAAAAAACTGAATGAAAATGAGGTTTATTAGTCGTTTATGTATTTGGAAATACATTATTTGACAGAGATTTAATTTATTATTCGAAAGAGAGAAAATTGGAACGTAGTTTGCGTTAAAAAACTTCGGGGAAGTTTGCCTAACGGTAATGACAGGTAAAGTGCTGACAAGTTGGAGTTTGGTATGGCTTTTGGCAACGGTTTTATTCGTTGTCGGCGGCGCACTAAATCTTTCTCAACGCGCCTATCACAGCTTGCCACCAACCGATGGCGTTGTTTGGCAATTAAATGCTAACGGCGGAATTTACGCCGAAAAAGTGTTGCCCGGAATAACCGCTTCACGCGCCGGAATTTCCGTTGGCGACCGTCTGATCGGAATTGGTTTAGATAGCGATAAAACCGATGAAATTACTTCGCCCGCCGATGTTCAAATGTATCTCGAAGCGGCCGGAGTTGACGGAAATTTGACATATTTTTATCAACGGCCGTCATATTCTTTCGCCAACAATTATTATTACGCCGACTTAAAACACATAGATACTTTGCCACGCTGGACGGCGCCGATAATTTTTCTGACTTTGGTCGGAATTGTCTGGCTCGGTGTCGGGATTTTCGTGCTTTTCAAACAAGGCGGACGCGCGCCGTTTGTGATCCATTTTGCGACAATTTGTTTGGCGGCATTTGTTTTTCACGTTTATAAACCGCTTTATTTGGGCGAAGATTTGGATTTGGCGATCAATCTTTTGGATAATCTCGCCTTTGCTTTATTCGCGCCGCTGTTTTTGCATTTTTGTCTTCGCTATCCGATCAGAAGCGAGGTTCTTGACAATTCGCGCTGGAAAACGTATCTGCTTTATGTTCCGGCGGCAGTTATTTGGCTCGGTATATTTGGCTTTTCAATTGTTTCGCAAGTCGCATTGAAATTGGATTTGATTGATTCGATCGCACCGCTTTTGGACAAATACGATTTATTGCCGAATCTTTATCAGGCGAATTTTTATCAATTCGTTATCTTTATTGCGGCAGGTGCCGGAGTTTTGATTCGACGTTTTTGGCGAAACCGGCAGACTATCGTTCGGCAGCGCTTAAAATGGGCGATGTGGGGAACGATCACGGCAATTGCGCCGATCATCGTTTTTCAAATTGTCAAACGCTTTATCTATTTGCCCGAAGACGGTTACACAACGGCGTTGACAACTCTGCCGCTGGCCTTGATACCGCTCAGTTTTGGTCATTCAGTCGTGCGTTATCGCCTGATGGACGTTGATGTCGTTGTCCGTCGTGCGCTCGTTTATGCGCTGACGACCGTGGCAATTGCGATGATGATCGGAACGGTCGCGCTCGGATTGGTTTTTCTCGCTGTCGGCAATAATCTTTCAACCACGGAAATTACGCTTCGCGCTTTGATCGCCATTGTCGCAATGGCCGGGATCGTTCTTTTGAGCGAGCCTTTGAAGAAATTTTTGCAGGAACGCGCTGACCGTTTTTTTTACGGCGAACGCTATGATTTGCGGCGCGGTTTGCTCGATTTTGGCAGAACACTGGCGACAACAACCGCGCTTGATCCGCTGCTTAATGCCTTGACGGAAAGACTTCGACAAGTTTTGGATGTCGAAAAAGTTGCCGTCTTTATCGAAGATCAAGATTCCGCAGAGGATTACAAGCTCGCTAAATCAATCGGTTTGAGCGAAGAATTCAAAATTCCGGGCGATTTTCGCGGGATGATTCGCCAAAAGAGCGCGCAAACAGGAATTGTCCGCGCCGATGAACTCGAATTTCTCGAAACCGAAAACGCAAATCAGAACGGCAATGAAAGCGGTAAAGCGCTTGTCAGACAGGAATTACATTATTTTGTGCCGTGCGTTGCGCGCGGACAAATGGTTGCCGTAATTGGTTTGGGCAGAGCCAGCGACGGTTCGCTGTTGTCGAGCGAAGATCTGCAGATATTGCAAACGGTTGCCGGTTATGTTGCTGTGGCGGTTGAAAACAGTCTGCTTTATCAGGAACAGGAAAAACGCGCCGAAGAACGTGCGCTTCTCAAGGAATTTAACGAATCTATCGTCGAATCGGTCAATGTCGGACTACTTGCGGTTGACGAAAACGGACGCATTACGCGCTGTAATTCGACATTTGAAGAAATGCTCGGACTGAGCCGCAAGGAAACGATCGGAAAAGTTGTCGAAGACATTTTTGACCGCGCTTTTGCAATGAATCTCGAAAATATCGTCGGCAAATCGGGTTGGCATCTGACCGAAATTCGCCACGCTTACAAACTTTATACAAAGTCGGCGGATGGCAAATCTTTAATTCTTAATGTCGCGGTTGCGCCGCTTCGTTCCGTTTCGCGCAGTCAAACAGGCGCAATCATCGTTTTGGAGAACGTCACGTCACGCGTCAAGCTCGAAGAAACTCTGCAGCAAAGCGAAAAACTTTCGAGCATCGGACTTCTCGCGGCAGGCGTTGCGCACGAAGTCAACACGCCTTTGACCGGCGTTTCGAGCTATACGCAAATGCTGCTCGGAATGATTCCCGAAACCGATCCGAAACACGCGCTTCTTCTGAAAGTTCAAAAGCAAACCGATCGTGCCACGAATATTGCCGGAAATCTGTTGAATTTTTCACGCGGCGGAAGCTCGACCGATTTTACAGAGATCAATATCAACAAATTGCTTAACGACACGCTCCAACTGCTTGAACCGCAAATGCGGAAATCGCAGATTGAAATTGTCAAAAATTATACGGAAATTGCTCCGAAGATTTATGGTAACGCCGGAAAATTGCAGCAGGTTTTTACAAATTTAATTCTCAACGCACGTGATGCAATGTTTGGCGGCGGACAAATTACTTTGATGACTGCGCTTGATGAAAACGGCGAAGTGATCGTTGAGGTTTCCGACACAGGCGAAGGCATTGCGTCCGAAAATTTAAGCAAGATCTACGACCCGTTTTTCACGACAAAAGATGTCGGTAGCGGCACCGGTTTGGGTTTGGCGGTTTCCTACGGCATCGTTCAGGAACACGCCGGCAGCATCGAAGCGCGCAGCCGGATCGGCGAAGGCACGACTTTTCATCTCGTTTTTCCGCAAGCTCAAATTCAACGCCAACGCGCTGTCAGCTAATTCAAAATGTGAAATATAGAAGAAATTCTGCCCACGCGCACACACTAAAAACACTAAAATTAAAACAAAATCACTTTCAGATGTTTTTTTGGTTTCGTTTGTTTCGTGTATTTCGTGGGCAGAATTTCTTCTATATTTTATTTCCGATGATCTCTAATTTTGAATAATGCACAAATTCGTTTCGTTTAACCTTCAAATCTCGCCTGCTGAAAATGGTTTTGTCCCGGCAATTTCGTCCGCCGCGCTCTACGGCCAAGGAATTTTTACGACGCTGGCAATTTACAAGGCAAAACCTTTTCTGTGGGAAAAACATTGGCGAAGATTGCGGACGAATTCGGCGAAGCTGAATATTGATTTAAACGATTTTGACGAAGAATCGGTAAAGACCGCGCTTTCGCAGATTATTGTGCAAAACCGGATCGAAACGGCTCGCGTCCGCCTGACTTTTTTTGATGAATCGGCAAGTGGAATCTGGAATTTTGAATCGAAAAACAAAACGAGTCTTTTAATGACGACGGCGGATTTAAGGGAAACAAGAAGCGAATCGCTTTTGAGCGTTTCGCCGTTTCCGGTCAATTCACAATCGCCGCTCGTCAATATAAAATCGTGCAATTATTTAGAAAACATACTAGCACTTGAAGAAGCCAAAAAACGCGGCTTTGATGAAGCGGTTCGGATTAACGAAAAAGGCGACATCGTTTCGGTTTCGATGGCAAATATCTTTTGGGTAAAAGATGAACGCATTTTTACGCCAAGCCTTGAAACTGGCTGTCTGGCGGGCACGACCCGGGAATTTTTGTTAGATAATATTGCTATTCAAGAAGTAAAAGCCAGCTTGAAAGAAATCAGTGAAGCGGATGAAATATTTCTGACATCTGCCGGAATCGGCATCTGTCCGGCGAATTTCGGAGACGCCGTAGGAAAAAGTTATCCGCTGGTCGCAAAACTGACCAAACTTCTTGACTTGCAAAAAGTAAAGGCATAAAACTCAAATCAGCAAAATTGACGCAACTTTCTCTTTATTAACTCACCATATGCGATTTTGAATTTCAACCTGGTTCACGATGTTGAAAATATTATTGCGTAAGGTCAGCTATCAAACGCTCAATTTGTAACGCTTCCGCCGCACGATGAGCCGGCACCGGCGGTGCAGCCGAAGCAGTGATTTGCCGTGGTGATTTGGCGATTTTTTAGAGTTTCTAAATTAAAATCGAAAATTGTTTGCGGCAAATCTTCCTTCAAAGACAATTCGAGCATTTGGTTGAAATCGCAGTCGAAGAGATTTCCCTGCCAGTCAACGCTGATTAGATTACGGCACATTAGGCCTTCGATCGTGGACGGATTAAAGGCGTTGACGAGCCGCGTCATATAGCTTTCTTCGTTTTTTGAGCGGCGGAGCCAGTCTAAAAAGCGTGCGATCGGCATATTTGTAATGGTGTAGAGGTTATTGAACGAGATGTCGTAGCGGTTTTTCAGTTCGCGGCGGAAATCCGCTTCGATCGCTGTTTGTGACGGCGGCAGGAATGCGCCCGTCGGATTATAAACAAGGTTCAGGGGGAGCTTTTCGCCCGTTCCGTAGCCGACCGCGTTTAATTTTCGCAAGCCTTCGATCGATTTGTCAAAAACTCCGGTGCCGCGTTGCGAATCGGTTTCGCGGGCAAGAAAATACGGCAGTGAACAAACGACTTCCGTCTCGTTTTGTGCGAAAAATTCGGGCAGATCCTGCTGATTTTCCTCAAACATTACTGTCAAATTATGGCGAATTATCACTTTTGCGCCTATCTTTCGCGCTTCGGTGACAAAATAGCGAAAATTCGGGTTGAGTTCGGGTGCGCCGCCGGTGATGTCGAGCGTTTTTATTTGAAATTCACGCAAGACACGCAGACATTCGTCAATTGTTTCGCGTTTGACGCTTTCCGTGCGTGTCGGGCTCGCGTCAACGTGGCAATGTTTGCAAGCCTGATTGCAAAGTTTGCCGACATTGACCTGCAAAGTATCAATGTCCGCGGCAAATAATTGTTGCTCGCCAAGTTTTTCTTCAAAACTTACGGTTGAATCCGGAATTGCGGGTTTGCCGTTTCTGGTAATTTGAACTGCTTGCATAAAATATTTGCCATAGAGTTCGCAAAGAAAAACAAAAATATCTGTGCGCTCGGTCGCTGTAACTTCACATCGAAACTTTATCGTGCGCGTTGTGCGATTGAATGCCGTGAATAAGTGACGCGCCGCCGCGAATGGCGGAGGCGAGATGGATTGATTCGGTCATCTGCTCCATATTCGAGCCGTTTTCCAGACAACTTTGCGTATAAGCGTCAATACAATACGGACACTGCACCGTCACAGCGACCGCTAAGCCGATCAGAGCCTTTTCACGCCGGGACAATGCGCCTTCTTCCTGACACGCTGTGTACCAAGCCAGAAACTTCTCAAACAGCTCGGGTTTGTGTTTGGCAATGTCGCCGAATCTGCCTAAATCTTCTTCGTTGTAATAGTGCATAAGTGTTTTTTAATTTATGTTATGTTGGAAGTTATGAAGTTAAGGAACGTGTAAAAAATAAGTTATAACGATATAAATAAAAAACTAACGGTTCAGAGTCGGGCTACCGCCCGACTTTCGCGAATCGTCGGGCGGTAGC
>JANPDZ010000409.1:0-1548 GCA_031431735.1 Acidobacteriota bacterium
ATGAGATCCTTCACTTCCTCCCTTGAAATCAAACAGGTCATCTTGTTTGCCGCGATATCTTCTAAATCATCGATCCAAATATTTCGTTCACCGCCATTTGATTGCTAGTCAACCGATAATTAACCGCGATGTGCGCGGCGCGGCGGTTTTTCAAAATGCGTTCCGCGTTTGGACTCTGAACGAAGACAAAAACACCGGATAATTTTTTTAATTGCTCTACTTAATTGAATTGAAATTTCAGCAGTTTTTCCGTGATTTCAATGGCTGCTCGTGGGCGCGCAAATTTCAAAACATTTTCACGCATCATTTCAAAACGCAATTTATCTTTAACCAATTCATCAATTTTGTAAGCCAGAACAGGCAAATTATTGCATCTTATCGCGCAACCTTTTTCGAGCAGATGATCTGAATTGCGTTCTTCCTGTCCCGGAATGGGGTTGACGACAACGAAGATCAAACCTTTTGCCATCGCTTCGCTCGTCGTTAAACCGCCGGGTTTGCCGACGATCAGATCAGCCGCTGACATATATTCATCCATTTCTTTTGTAAAACCGATCGGCTTGAAAGTGACGCGCTCGTTATTGAATTTTTCGCGCGCTAATTTTTCGAGTCTTGTTTTCAAATCTTCGTTGCGTCCGCAAACTGCGACGATTTGCGAAGGCGTTTGCAAATCGCTCAACGCCTCCAAAAGATGTTCGATATTGCCAACGCCGAAACCGCCGGCCGAAACCAGGATTGTTAATTTATCTTTCTCCAATCCGAATTTTGCGCGCATTGCCGGTTTGTCTTTCGTTTCGGCAAAAAGCGGATCAATCGGAATGCCGGTGACGGTGATTTTATCCGCCGGAATCCCGATTTTCGAAAGATGAATGCGCGTTTCGTCGAGCGCAACAAAATATTGTTCGTAATTGTGACAAAGCCACATCGCGTGCGCGTCAAAATCCGTAACGACAACGCCCATCGGAAAATCAACTTTACCTTTCGCTTTGAGCCAGGAGATAATCTCCGACGGCAAAAAATGAGTACAAACTGCCAAATCGGGCTTTTCTTGTTTTAATAAATTGATAAAAGGCTGCGTGTTAAGGCGGTCTAAAGCAAGCCGCCGCCGTTCGTTTTCCCACGGTTTGTCGAGCGAATCATACATCCAGCCCAAAACTTCGGGCATCGCGTTGACCATATCGAGATACGCCTTGCCGTAAAGACGTCGAAAAAGCGGATTTGTGTAATTCAAAACGTCAATATTTTTGACTTCTTCCGCCGCATTTAATTGTATGAAAGTTTTTTCGAGTGCCTCAGCCGCCCGCAGATGTCCTGCGCCGACCGCCGCCGATAGTATCAGTACTTTTTTGAACATAGTCGAAATTATAGTATGCTTAGGAGACTAAAAAACACAAATTCACGAATTAAAGTAATCGGTCAGTAAAAAGTTAAGAAAAAGAATTTTGCCCGCGAAATACGCGAAATGGCGCGAAAAAAAGAAATTAAACTAAATTTATTTTCAATTTTCTTTTGTTTTTTAGCGTATGCGCGCGTATTTCGCGGGCAAAA
>JANPDZ010000410.1:0-1999 GCA_031431735.1 Acidobacteriota bacterium
AAAAACCGCGCCTTCTTTTTTTACAGCTATGAAGGCGAACGCACGACTCGCGGGCAAACGGTTGTCCGCGTTGTTCCGCTTGAAACTTTGGGACAAGGCATTGTGCGTTTTCGCAGTAGCACAAACGGACAAATCACTTCGCTCAATTGTTTGCAAATCACAACGGTTTTCCCGAACACAAACGGCTGTAATCCGGTTGCTCTTTCGGTTTTTGCCGATGCCGCGACGCGCTACCTTGCAAACAGTTTTGAAACGGGCGACCGCCTGAACACCGGCGGTTTTCGCTTTAACGCCGACAATAAAATCAAAAAAAACTCGCACGTTTTGCGCCTTGATTTTAACCTCAACGCCAAACAGCAGGCGTTTTTCCGCGCAAATTATATTGACGATTTTGAAACATCAGCACCGCAGTTTCCCGATACGCCCGTGCCGTCTTTGTGGAGTCATCCATACGGTTTTGTGATCGGTCATAATTGGACAATCAGTAATAATATCATCAACAATTTCCGATACGGTTTGAGCCGTGATGCTACTTCCAGCCTCCGCGATTCGAACGACAATGTGATTTCTTTCGCCCGTGTCTATTCTCCGCGTTTGACGGGGCGAACTTTTTCCGCCATTGATTCGGTGAACAACATTACCGACGACGTTTCCTGGCTTTGGCGCAACCACACATTTCAATTCGGAACAAATATCCGGTTTATTCGCAGTCGTGTGCGAGCTTTTGCCGGTTCTTTGGATACGGCAACCGTAGATTCCGGATTTTATCCGGGCGATGGAAATTCGATTACTAATCGGCTAATTCTTTTCGGTTATGAAATTCCCGCTAACCAACGCCGGAGTGTTCAAAACGCGGTAGCAGCCGTTGTCGGACGATATTCGGGATATACAGCGAGATTTACTTTTTTGCGCGATGGTGTGCTGCAACCTGTCGGAACTCCGCGTGACCGTCAATTCAAAAACGAAGAATACGATTTTTACGCGTCGGATATTTGGAAACTTTTGCCGAATCTGACAATTACCGCCGGTTTGCGCTACGATTTGAGCCGTCCGGTTTATGAAGCCGGCGGCTATGAAGTCAAACCGAATATTGCTTTAAGCGAATATTTTGAACGCCGGGCGGCAGGTGCGGGCTTCGGTATGCCCTACAATCAACCGATTATTTTTGACCTGGCGGGTCCGGTCAACGGCAAATCTCCGCTTTACAAGTGGGACAAAAATAATTTTCAGCCGCGTATTGCGGTTGCGTGGTCGCCGAATTTTGGAAAAAACCGTTTAGGTTGGCTATTTGGCCGCAAATACGAATCGGTTTTTCGCGGCGGTTTCGCCGTTACGAATGACCATTTAACGCCGATATTGGTGGCTCTATACGATGCAAATAATTTTCTGGGCTTCTCATCGAGTTCGGAAATTCCTTTATACTTTTACAATTTGACGGGTAATCCCGGACCTCTGTTCACCGGCTTTAACCAAAATATCCGAAATTTACCGAACCTTATGATTCCGGTCGGCAATCTGACTTTTCCGATTCAACTCCAAAATCAAACTGAACCGACGACAATTGAAGTCGGATTTGATGAAAATCGGGTTTCGCCGATAAATTACAGTTGGAATTTGACCTTTGAACGCACTTTGCCCGCCGGTTTTATCGTCTCGGTTTCGTATCTCGGACGCAAAGCGCGAAATCTTCTGCAAGCACGTGATGCGATGGCAGTCGCCAATTTTGTTGACACGCAATCGGGAATGGATTGGAACACGGCGGCGACGCAACTTGAAATTTTGCGGCAGCAAAACACGCCCGTTTCACAAGTCGGGCAAATTCCCTATTTCGCCAATTTGTTTCCGGCAAATTTATCCACACGTTTGGGATGCGACGGAAGTTATAACCAAACGCAAGCCGTCTATTCATTAGTATTTGGTGGTGTCGGCAGTTGCGGAAAAAATTATGACTGGACAACCGCCCAACTTAAATTATCGCTGTTATCCAGCCGTTTTCAGG
>JANPDZ010000411.1:0-3013 GCA_031431735.1 Acidobacteriota bacterium
ACCGGCGGAAACGCCTTTGCCTTCGCCGACTCCAAAACGTTTGGGCGGTTATTCACCGACCGAAAAAGTTATCTCGACCGTGAATCCTTTGCCGACTCCGCCCAAAATTGATGATGACAAAGATGTTATCAAGGTCGAATCAAATCTGGTGCCGATTCCCGCGTCGGTTCTCGATGCGCGTGGTCAAACGGTCGGCGGTTTGAAACTCGAAGATTTTCTACTCCAAATTGACGGCAAGCCGGTCGAGATCGGCGATTTTTCGCGTTCGGAAACGCCGGTTCGTCTTGCGCTTCTTTTCGATAATTCGTCGAGCGTGACGATTGCCCGCGAATTTGAGAAAAAAGCCGCCATCCGATTTTTCCGCCGTGTCATTCGTCCCGAAAAAGATATGGTCGCGCTTTTTTCGGTAGCGACCGTTTCGCGGCTCGAACAGCCTTTGACGAAAGACGTTTCGCTGCTTGTGCAGGCAATCGAAAATTTCGTCCAACCGGCCGGCGCAACCGCGCTTCTCGACGGAATTATCGAAGCCGCCAATTATCTCCAAGATGCGCAAGGCCGGCGCGTGATCGTCATTGTTTCGGACGGCGACGACACGGTCAGCGATGCCACTTTTGATGAAACTTTGAAATCTTTACAGCTCGCCAATTGTCAGGTTTACATTGTCAAAACGACCGATTTTGAAAATTCGATCCGAACCGGACAGCGAACGGGAAGCGCGAATCTGCGCCAGCTTGCCGCCGAACGCCGAATGCAGGAAATAGCCGCGCAAACCGGCGGCGCGGTTTATTCGCCGATTGACGAAGACGAACTCGATCGTGCCTTTAATCAAATCTCTGCCGAACTCGCCCAGCAATATATCCTGAGTTATTATCCCGAAAACGAATCGGACAAACGCGGTGAATTTCGCACGATTGCGCTCGCGGTCAAAACGCGCCAAAATCTGACGGTCCGAACGCGAAAGGGTTATTATGTTCCGAAACAGGTAAATCGTTAGTTGTTAAAGGTTTTTCGTTTCTCAATTGGCGATTAACGATTTACAATTAACAGCTAACGAATATGCTTGAAGAACTTTTGAAACAATTTTTCCAACACTTGCGCTACGAGCGCAACGTCAGCCAACATACTTTGCGAAATTATTCGAGCGATTTGGAGCAATTTCGCGATTATCTGCTCTTAAAAGGCAAGGTTTCCGACATTCCCGTTTCGGAAATTGACCATTTGACGATTCGCGAATGGATGTCGGAATTGCACGGCGATCATAAAAAAACTTCCGTAGCGCGGAAACTTGCATCTTTAAGAACGTTTTTTCAGTTTCTGGTGCGCGACGGCATACAGGAAAATAATCCTGCGAAACTCGTTGCGACGCCGAAGGTCGAACGCAAATTGCCGACGCATCTTTCGATGGAAGACGCCGTGCGCTTTATCGAAACGCCCGATTTGAACACCGATTTGGGCCGTCGCGACCGCGCTATTTTAGAATTTCTATATGCGACCGGAATGCGCGTCGGCGAGCTTGTCAATCTGAGCTTGAAAGATATTGATTTCCGCGAAAAGCTCGTCCGTGTGACGGGCAAACGCAAGAAACAACGGATTTTGCCGTTTGGCGAACCCGCACTCCAAGCCTTGATGTTTTACTTAAATGAAACGCGGGCGACGTTTCTAAATAATTGTCCGCCGTCGGAACGCGACGACCAAGCCGTTTTCTTAAATTATCAAGGCACACGAATTACAACCCGCAGCGTCGGGCGAATGGTTGATAAATACATCCGTGTTTGTGCTGAGATCAACCGCGATATTTCGCCGCACAGTCTGCGTCATTCATTCGCCACACACTTGCTCGATTCGGGCGCGGACTTGCGCGACATTCAGGAACTTCTCGGACACGCACGGCTTTCGACAACGCAAATTTATACGCAGGTTTCGATGGAAAAACAGATCGAAGTTTACGACCGTGCGCATCCGAAAGCGTGAACTGATTTTCAGCAATATTGAAAAAAAACTTCAAAAAAATATTCACCTGTGGTAAGGTTGGGAACTATTAGCAGTCTTTAAAGTTTAGAGTAAAGTTCAGAGTTACGCATTTATGCGTGAGATACGTTCGCACAAAGACAAGTTCAGAGTTCCAATAAGTGTTGACCAATGCACACGCTTTCACGCATAAATGCGTAACTCTGAACGCTTACAACAAAATCTTAAAACCTTCCTGTTCAAAATGATGGTCATGCGTGAGAATTTCCGTGATTTCGAGCGTCCGGCAGACATTCATTGAAATACAATCAGTCAAACTATAACCTTTGTCGAGGCGCGATTCGTAAAGTTAAAGGGCTTCGAGAAAAGCTGTTTCATTTCGCGGAATTACTTTCACGCGCACATCAAGCAAAATTTCGTGGACAAAAGCCGAAACTTTCATTCGCACAAATCTGCCGTGTTCGGCATAAAAATTCAGAAATTCGGTGAGAATATCTTCGGTTGTTACCAAATCAATATTTCTCGTTGCCGTTTCAACTTCAACCGATTTTTGATGCCATTGGTCTTTCGGATTGACAAGCGCGACGAGGTGCAATGTGTCAACAAAAAGTTCGTTCATTTTTTCGGTGCGCCGTAAAGATAATGGTCAAGATTAACCGAAGCATCAGTCGGAATTTTGTCGAATTCTTCTTCGGGAATATCTTTTAAATGCTCTTTCCATATTTCCCAAAGCGTTCGACGCGGCGGTTCTAAATTTTCGACAAACTCCAAAACTTTTTCTTTTTGGTCAGCCGACAAAACTTTTACTTTTTCAGAAATCTTTTCGGTAACATCGGTTTGCATAAATTTCACCTCGCTTGCATTTTAGCATAAACCATCGGGCTGGCAAATTTTGTTAATGCCGCAAATGAGTTAAAATTGCTGATACGGAAACAATGACTTTAATAATTAAGCAGATGAGCATAAGTTTTGCGACATTTTGCTTTTCGTTCAGAGTTACGTCTTTAGACGTGAAACCGCCAGCGAAGCGCGGCGGTTTTCAAAC
>JANPDZ010000412.1:0-2894 GCA_031431735.1 Acidobacteriota bacterium
GGATCGAGGACAAAGTAGAAAAGATCGCGGAACGCCGATATTTACTGCCTGACGGAAGCACGCGATTTCTTGTTGACGAGAAAATGCTGATCTCGGCGACGGAAAACTTAGGCGCAACATTTGTCGAACCGATCAAAACGACAAACGTCCAAAATCTGCGATGTATGACGACGTGGGTAATTCGCAAAAATGCGATTTAATTTTTGTAAATAATCGGATCGCTGACACCCGCAAGCGCAAATCCGCGCAGACGCAACGCGCACGAATCGCACGTTCCACAAGATAAATCCTCGCTTCGATAACACGACCACGAGAGATGAAGAGGCGCTTTTAACTGCAAACCTTTACGCACGATTTCGGCTTTTGATAATTCAATGATCGGCGTTTTGATTTTAATAACAGTGTCCGGTTTCGTGCCGGTTTCGATAGTTTTTTCAAACGCCGCGTAAAATTCCGGTCGGCAATCGGGATAACCCGACGAATCTTCGGCGACCGCGCCAATGTAAATTGCACTTGCGCCAAGAACTTCCGCCCAACTCGTCGCGATCGAGAGCATATTCGCATTACGAAACGGCACGTAACTCGTCGGAATTTCCGTGCTTTCGAGGTTTGCTTCGGTGACTTCGATCGTTTTATCGGTCAGCGACGAACCGCCGATTCGGGCGAGATATTCTACGGAAACATCAAGCCTTTTCTCAACTTTATAAAAATCGGCGATGTCATTAAACGCCTGCCGTTCGCGCCGTTCAGTGCGCTGCCCGTAAGAAATATGCAGAAACGCGATTTTGTTGTTTTCCTCACGCGCAATCGCCGCCGTGACGCACGAATCCATTCCGCCGGAAACCAACACGATTGCGGATTGCGGATTGCGGATTGCGGATTTATTCTTGAAACTCAACTTTTTGCCTACTTGCCAAGACCATCCTGCAAAATTTGCGATAAGCTCCAGAGCATTTTGAGTCCCGGATTTTCTTCCGTGTAAGCAACTTCCATCATATCGTCGGTCGTGAGCGCCATGGCAATGCGTCCGCGCCGCGTGTAGATGATGCCGACATCGCTTCTTAACCTATCAAGCGCACCGGATTTTGATGCCGATTGAATCGTGTCCGGCAAATTGCGCCCGATGCCGTTTTTAAATTGCTGGCGTTTCAGAATATTGAGCATTTCCGCCGACGCGTCTTTGCTGACAACTTCGCCTTTTTCGAGCATTTCGAGGAGTTTGACCATATCGCGCGGGCTTGAAACGCCGAGCCCGAAGGTTTTATAAAGCGGCGTGTCGGTTAAAACCTTGGCCTCACCGCCGCCGCCGATCTTTCTGAGGCTCCGCGTTTGATGAAGCCCGAGCGATTCGACAAAGGCATTGACGTTATCAGCGCCGACCTTATCTATCACGAGATTCGTCGCCGAATTGTCCGACACGACGATCATCAGATTAAGCGCGGTGCGCAGATCAATTTTCGTGTTGTCGGAAAACTCGAAAAGAATGCCTGAACCGCCTTGTTTGTTTTGTTTCGTCAAAACAATTTCGTCCGTCCAATTCAATTTCCCTTCGGCGATCTGATGAAAAACCTCGGTCATTATCGCGAGTTTGATCGTGCTCGCGGTGCGCACCTGTTCGTCGGCACGAAACGAGTAATCTTTGCCCGTGTCGAGGTTTTTCGCGTAGATCCAGACCTTTCCGCTGAAATTTTTGATCTCGTTTTGGATTTTTTCATCCAAAGATTGCGGTACGGCAATTGGAGTCGGCTTTACCTTTTGCGCCCAAATGCTTTGCGAAATTAAAAGAAGAAACGTAAAGATGACGATTTTTTTGAACATAAAATTTTTGTTGGTGAAAAAGAAAATTTTTGGACGGTGTCTGCGACATTTAAGCAACTCTTTTGATGTTATGAGAATGTTCTGAAATTTGGCGCAAAACCCGTTCTTTTTTGCCAATACTCTTTATATTTTGGGCAATGCTCAAAGCCTTTTCGATTCTTTCTTCAGCGGCAAAATTTTCGGCAATTTCAGCTAAAACACTTGAAGAATCTATGCTGTCTTGTGAGTTTGAGTTTTCGCCTTTTTGCGCGACGGCAATAGCTTTTCCCCAGACTTCATCGGCTTTGTAAAAGGCTTTTATTCGATGCAAAGATTTTGCGATACTGTGCAAAAGTTCGGCTTGCTGCCATTCGGCAAGGTTTTCCGCCAAAGCGACTTTTTCGGCTTCGTCAAAGATCGAAAATGCTTTTTCCAAATGTCCGATTGAAGCCAAATAATCGGCAACCGATTGCAAAGCCTCACTTTTTTCGTAACTTTCCGACATTAGTTGCGCCGCGCCGTAAGCTTTCTGCCAAATTCCGTTTTTGATGAGCCAACGAACCGCCTCAAGCAGATATAAATCGCGGTCAGATTCATCATGAATTGCCAATGCCAAACTCACAACTTCAAAAATTCGTGCTAAATCTTGAGTTTGCAAAATGTCTTTAAATTGCATAATTTTTTCAGCATCGTTGTTCATAATCTTTATTTAAGCACAGATTTTGCGTATTTTGACAGCAAATTTTTAACAGCTTCCGTTTCCAAATCAGGAAATCGCAAAGACCAATGATTTTCTCCAAACTGCGGCGTGTATTCGACAATTCCGCCCTTTAGCATCGGTTCAATAATTTCGGCGACTATTCCCGAAACCTTCTCACCTTCATAAACAGCCTTAATCGGCAAGTTGAATTTGTAATCAGGCAAAGGATCTTCAAACACTGAAACACCGTCATCATCAACCCGAAACGCGCTCGGATTTGTGCCGTTTAATCCGCGATAAATCGTGAGAGTTATTTTATTCATAAATCAAATACCGTGAACATCCGCGCCCCAGATATATTTATGAAGCTGCAAATTCAGACGAACTTTCAAACCGC
>JANPDZ010000413.1:0-4287 GCA_031431735.1 Acidobacteriota bacterium
TAAACGCTAAAACTTTTTTGCCGTCGCGCATCACGGGACCGACTTTTATCGCGCCCAACGCCCAACCGTCGCCGTGCAAATAATTTCCTTTTTCGTCGTATTCGTTACCGCCGCCGAGACGTGAATTATGCGGGATCGCCGCCAGGTTTGCCCGCATCATCGGGTCGGTCGGATCATTGTAATTTACAACTTTCGTGATAAAATCCGCCAACGCTTCGCCGTATTTCGCCTTATCTTTCGCAACCAACGGCTTCATATTTTCGCCATCGAAAAATGTTTCGTGAAACATTTTGGCAAAGGTCAGATTGTTTTTCTGACGCAACTCCTCACTGCGTCCGGCATCTTTTCCGCGGACGATCCGCATTCGCGGCATCAGATAGGCTTGCTCGGCGGATTTAATATTGAAATAGACCAGGCGAAGTTCAAAAACTTTTTTGTTGATACGCGGACGCACCGCGACCAATTTCCAATTTTCGGCATTCCAGACTTTATCAAATTTCGGACTGTCAGGATCAAGCGTCGGATTTTTATGCAACACCGACAGTTCTTTCAACGAATCGCGGAATAATTGTTCGCCGTTCGTCGGCTGAATATCGCTGTCCGGTTTGATTTGTTTATCGGCTTCGATTTCGGCGATTTTTTGAAACAGATTGACGATGTTCCATTGTTTGTTGGCGGCGGCCAGCCGCAACGGGTCAATGATCGTGACAAACGCATCAACTTCGAGCGGCGCGGCGGGAAGTTCGAGCAACTTGACCGGACGCCTGACGATTTGGACCTTGTATTGTTTTGTCACCGTGCGCGGCGGACGCGATTTATCACGCGGCAGTTCGGTTACTTTGACGACAAATTTGCCGACTCGTCCGTCGCTTTTTTGCGGTGTCCAGTCAACCGTCAGAGTGTTTTGATTGAACATCGCCGATTCGGGCTTTTCGATTAGCTCGGTGCGGACAAGGTCGCCTTCTTCGTCAATCACTTCGATTCCAAAGGTCAGCCTTTGACCCAAACCGATTTTGGTATGGCGAAAATCCATAATTTCGGGCAGTTGATTATTCGAAGAATCAAAATCAGCCGAAACTTGCTGATCCGAATTTGCCTGTGTAACAGAGAGATGAGGCAGCAGGATTGCTGCGGCAAAACCAATAAACATCAAAAAAGCCGTGATTTGTAATTCTCGTTTCATATCGTTAAGAATCTAAAAACAGGTAATTGTTTAGGTCTTTGGTCTTTGGGTTTTTGAAAGAAATCGCAGATTGCTGTTGGACTTCTCACCACGCCCGCTTATTTTTCCGAACTCTTGATAATAAGCCACCTGGTTTAATTTGACCTAAATTGAGCGATTCTTCGCAGTCAAAAGCGTAGAAAAATCACTTAAAGGGCGGCAGATATTGGTATAATAGAAATTGACCAAAACCAAAATAAACCACCCAATAAGTGAGGCAATTATCAAACAAAACAAATTCAAAAGCAAGGCGAAAATAACCAAGATTGAAGTCACCAGCGACACTTTAAGCGGCCGAGGCGGGGTGGCGTTGTTTGTCCGTTACCTGAAGTAGGATCAATATTTACTCGTTGATGGTGGAGCATTTTGGCGGAATCCGGCGGAGTGCGAAAGGCGCGCCGGTGTGGAATATTCTCAAGCAAATATTCTGTTTTTTCTATGATGGAACGAGTCGGCATCTGACG
The DNA here is from genome assembly GCA_031431735.1 of Acidobacteriota bacterium. Taxonomy (GTDB): domain Bacteria; phylum Acidobacteriota; class Blastocatellia; order Pyrinomonadales; family Pyrinomonadaceae; genus JAFDVJ01. The sequence goes on from JANPDZ010000413.1 coordinate 1,687, forward strand.
TATTTTGAGCAGTTAAAGAAGGATCAAGGCTATGCGGCGGTAATCGAAAACCCTCCGTCGGAGATGTGCAGTTCGCATCAGATAAAGCTATTTTTCGGAGCGTTTTCGTGGGTTTCAGGTGGCGTCTTCAGGAAGATTTTGAAGCGTTTGTTCATTTGGCGATTGAAAATTGAGAAGCCGACAGTCATCAATCTGACGATTGACACGATGATTATGGACAACAATGAGGCGAAAAAGCGGCACTGAGTTCAGGCGACCTATAAGAAGGTTTTGGGTTTTCAACCGTTGCAGATAATCTGGAATCGGAAGATTGTCGATGCGATTTTTCGGGGCGGCAAAAAGCACAGCAATTACGGCCATACAGTCGTCAATATGGTGACCGATCTGGTCAAATTGATTCGTCGTGACTACGATGAAAATGTCGTCATTATCCTCAGAATGGACCGCGGTTTTTTCGATCAAATAAATCTGGAGGCGTTCGATAAACTATGCAATAAAAAGTCCAACGCGCCAACAAGTTTGTTGATTGTTGAGTCATTCAACAAACTTGTTGGCGCGTTGGACTTCCCGGCACAAAGTTTCTTGATGCTAATGCACGGTTTCTAACTGAAAACGGTATGAAATGAAAGTTACAATCGGATAAATCAACACGACGACCGGCGATTCTGAAGATTTGGATAAACACATCTATTGACAACTATTGCCAATTTGATACTATTTAATCGGTAAGGAGATTTACAAATTTATGGCAATTGCAACATTAAATATTTCGCTTCCCGAGACGATGAAAGCTGAGGTTGAAAACGTTGTTGCGACCGAAGGTTACGGAAATACGAGTGAATTTTTTCGTGATTTGGTGCGCGATTATTTGAAAGAACGTCAGGCGCGAAAACTTGAGGCTTTGATTCTTGAAGGCATCAGCAGCGGCGAATCAACGCCCTTGACCAAAGAAGATTTTGAGCGCATCAAAGAACGCGGCATAAAACGGATTCAGCAACGAACTAAAAATGAGTTATGAAGTAAGAAAAAAGCCACAGGCAGAACGCGACATCGAAGAATGTTTTGTTTACACTTTAACTAAAATCAAACTTAAACCTACCGAATGAAAGTTACCATCGGACAAATCAACACGACGAACGGCGACATTGATGGAAATGTCGCGAAGATTTTGCAGGCGATCGAAAAAGCTAAAGAAGATGGCTCGGATTTAATTGTGTTTCCCGAAGTCGTCACGCACGGCTACACTTCGCAGGATTGGTTTCAGGATCGCGACATTATCGAACACGCGCTCGATCCGCTCGAAAAGATCATTCCCGCGACCCAAGGAATTACAGCGATCGTCGGGACGATTCGCCCGAATAAAGAAACGGACGGCAGACGTTTATATAATTCGGCAGCGGTTATTTCAAATGGCGCACTTCTTCGGTTTGTTGATAAAAGTTTATTGCCCGAATACGACGTTTTCGACGATCCGCGCTATTTCGAACCTGACCAAACTCACGACGGAATAGTTGAAATCACGACGCGCGATGGAAAACATCACAAGCTCGGTGTCGTTGTCTGCGAAGATTTTTGGAACGATAAAACCTTTTGGAAAGATCGGCTTTACGACAATGACCCGACCGACAAAGTAATTCAGCACAACGCGGAAATCATCCTCGCGATCAATGCTTCACCGTATAACAAAGGCAAGATCAAACTGCGGTGCGATATGGTTTCGCACCGTGCAAAACTCGCAAAACTGCCGATCGTATTTGTCAATCTGGTCGGCGGAAATGACGGAATTATCTTTGACGGCGCAAGCCTTGTCGCTGATTCACAAGGCGACATAATCTTGCAGGCGACGGCTTTTCAGGAATTTGTTGAAACTGTCGAAATTACCGATGCCTTGCCCGATTCACGCGGCATCACAGGCAGTGAAATGGAAGCGATTCATCAGGCGCTTGTTTTGGGCATTCGTGATTATGCCGAGAAGAATCGTTTTACAAAATGCGTGCTCGGACTTTCGGGCGGCATTGATTCGTCGCTCGTCGCCGCGCTTGCCGCCGAAGCGATCGGCGCGGAAAATCTTCTCTGTGTGATGATGCCGTCGCCGTTTTCTTCGGAAGGAAGCGTCAAAGATTCAGAGGAATTAGTTAAAAATCTCGGCTGTGAATCGCGCATCGAACCGATTTCGAGCCCGTTTGAAGTTTTGCTGAGTCAACTTCATTTCACCAAACCAAAAAAAGGCGGCGAAAATCTCGCGGCGGAAAATATGCAGTCCAGGCTAAGAGGCGTGATTCTGATGGCGATCTCCAATGCCGAAGGTCGTTTATTATTGTCAACCGGCAACAAATCGGAACTCGCCGTCGGCTACTGCACGCTTTACGGCGACACAAACGGCGGTCTGGCGGTCTTAGGCGACGTTTTGAAAACCGAAGTCTGGCAAATCGCCCGAAAAATCAATGAAAGAGCAGGACGCGAGATCATCCCCGTTAAAATCATTGACAAAAAACCGTCCGCCGAGCTCGCGCCGAATCAATTCGACCAAGACAGTCTGCCGCCTTACGAACTGATGGATCCGATTTTGCAGCTTTATTTTGAAAACAAATGTTCGCCGAC